>JANMKO010000018.1:0-11690 GCA_031372085.1 Betaproteobacteria bacterium | reverse complement strand
CCGCCGCTGCCAGCGGCGCCGGCTGCGGCGCCGTCATCACCCTCGGCGTCGTCCGGCCGGGGCGGCGGCACGGCCGGCGGCGGCGGTTTCTCCAGCTTTTTCAGCGTGGCGTGCATCGCCGCCTTCAGCGCCTCGACATCGCCGGTCAACAGATCGGCGCCAAACTGCGCGTCGTCGTCTTCCAGCAGCCGGTGAATGAAGGCCTGCTGCTGCGGCTGGGCCGACGCCGTGCCGTCGGGCAGCCAGATCAGCCGGGTGAGGCTGCCGCTGCGGCACTGCGCGGCGGCCAGCTCGTTTTGCAGCACCGACACCGATTTGTCGCCAGCACCATCGGGCACCGCGCCGTACACCGCGCCCACCAGGTGGATCGACAGCGCGCAGCGCGCCAGCAGCCCGGCCACCGCCGCGCTGTAGGCGGCCTCGTCGTCGCGCGGCAGGGCCTGCTCGGGCAGCACCTGCACGCCGTGCAGCTTGAGCTCGGCGTCCAGCATGCTGCGCACCTCGCGCCGGTCGGCGCTGCACTCGGCCAGGTAGACCACCGGCCGGCGGTCGTTGGCCGGCACGGCCGGGGCCGGGCTGGCAGGACGCGGCAGGGACGCCGCGCCGGCAGCGCCGGCTGCCCCGGCCAATGCGGCGCTGTCATTGGCGGCGTCCTGCGGCAGCGGCAGGGCCGGCATTTGCAGCGTCTTGAGCAGTTGCGCCAGCTCCCACGACAGGATGCCGACCATGCGGAAGTAGCCCTCGGAATACTTCAGGCCGTAGGCCGGGTCCAGCTCCAGCGGGGCGCCGTCGCAATCGGTGAAGAACTCATAGCCCTTGGTGTCGCGCACCGACGGCGGCAGCGTGGTCTGGTCGTCCACCGGGGTCTTGACCACCTTGAACACCCGGCCCTTGTTGCCCGCCGCCAGCCCGCCGCTGCGCCCGGCCTCGACGCAAAAGGCGGTGAGTTCTCGTTTGCACCAGTCCGACGCCATGTAACGCGGTGACAGCACCGACACCAGCAGCGCGGTGCGGCCAAACTGCTGCACGATCTCATCGGCAAACACATCGTTGCCGCGCAATTTGTCGTCGCGCCAGATGCGCGCCACGCTGCCCAGCCGCATGCTCAACTGCGCCGCCAGCGTGGCATGGAAGCGCGTCACCCAGCCCTGCTGCTCTGCGGTCAGCGGCTGGTTGTCGATGTGGGCGTAGCTGATGAACAGATCGTGCTCGAAGGGCATGGCGCGGGCCGGTGGGCTGGGGGGTTTGCAACGGTGCTGCGCGGTGTTGGCGCAGCGGTTGTGCAGCGGTTGCGCAGTGTGGGCGCCGCAGCGCCATCCGCCAAGACCCAGTTTGATGGCGCCGTCTCAACCCGCGCTGAGCTGCCGCCCGCCGGCAATCTGCCGGCAGATCACCACCATCGGCAGCAGGCCCACCGCCACGATGGCCAGCGCGGCGGTGGACGCCTCGGCCAGGCGCTCGTCGGCAGCCAGCGTGTAAGCCTGGGTGGCCAGGGTGTCGAAGTTGAAGGGCCGCATCACCAGCGTGGCGGGCAGCTCTTTCATCACGTCGATGAAGACCAGCAGCCCTGCGGTCAAGGCGCTGCCGCGCAACAGCGGCAGGTGCACCCAACGCAGGGTTTGCAGCGGGCTGTGGCCCAGGCTGCGGGCGGCCTGGTCCATGCTGGGCGTGATGCGGGCCAGGCCGGCCTCTACCGCCTGCAGCGCGGCGGTGAGGTAGCGCACCAGGCAGGCATACACCAGCGCGGCGATGCTGCCGGTGAGCAGCAGGCCCGGCTGCCAGCCAAAAACCTGGCTCAGCGCCGCCGCCAGCGCGTGGTCGAGCCGGGTGACGGGGATCAGCACGCCCACCGCGATCACCGAGCCCGGCTGCGCTTAGCCCAGCCCGGCGATGCGGTGCGCCCAGCGCATCGCCGGGCCCCGGTGCACCCGGGCGGCGTAGCCGATCAGCAGCGCCAGCGCCACCGCCAGCAGCGCCGTCAAACCGGCCAGCAGCACGCTGTTGCCGGCCAGCCGCACAAAGCGCCCACCCCACTGGGCGTCGCCCTCACGCAGCGCCATGCGCAGCAGCAGGCCGGCCGGCAGCACAAAACCCAGGCCCAGCGGCAGCGCGCAGGCGGCCAGCGCCAGTGCGGCGCGGCCACCGGCCAGCGGCGTGCGCCCGCTGGCGCCCCGGCGCAGGCTGGCATCGGCAAAGCGCCGGCCGCCCCGGCTGAGCCGCTCCAACGCCAGCACCACGATGACAAAGGCCAGCAGCAGCGCCGCCAGTTGCGCGGCGGCCACCCGGTCACCGAGTGAAAACCAGGCCCGGTAGATGCCGGTGGTGAAGGTCTGCACGGCAAAGTAGCTGACGGTGCCGAAGTCAGCCAGCGTCTCCATCAGCGCCAGCGCCACGCCGCCGGCAATGGCCGGCCGGGCCAGCGGCAGAGAGACCCGCAAGAATGCCTGCCACGGCGTCAGGCCGAGTGCGCGCGCCACCTCCAGCATCGCGCCGCCGCGCTCGATGAAGGCAGTGCGCGCCAGCAGGTAGACATACGGGTACAGCACCAGCGAGAACATCAGCACCGCCCCGCCGGTGGACCGCACCTCGGGAAACCAATAGTCGGCGCGGCGCCAGCCCAGGGCGTCGCGCAGCGCGGTTTGCACCGGGCCCACGTACTGCAGCAAATCGGTGTAGGTGTAGGCCATCACATAGGCCGGCATGGCCAGCGGCAGCAGCAGCGCCCACTCCAGCGTGGCGCGGCCGGCAAACTCATGCCGCGTCACCAGCCAGGCCGCGCCCACGCCCAGCAGCGCCACGCCAATGCCCACGCCGGCACACAGCCAGAGCGTGGTGCGGATGTAGTCGGGCAGCACGGTGGCCGCCAGGTGGGCCCAGGTGCCGGATGTGCCCCCGGCGCCGACAAACGAGCCCACCGACAAGATGGGCAGCGCCACCAGCAGCGCCGTCAACAGCGCCAGCAGCAGCAGCGCGGGTGGGCGGCGGGCCCGGCCGGCGGCCGTTGGCGGGGGCAGCGGCGGGGCCGTCAGCAGGGGCTGGGGGGAGACGGGCAAGATCGCGGCAATCGGCGGAACGGCGGTCGGGCGGCCAGTGTATCGGCGCGATTTGGCGGGATTTGCCGCGATTTGGCGGGGTGCGGCGGGGTGCGGCGGGGTGCGGCGGCGTTCAGCGGCGTTCGGCGGTGTTTTTGGCATGCTCGGGCGGCCCGACGCCGCCCCTATCATCCCGCCACCATGACGCCGCCCGACCCGCCCTGGCTGCAGATCGACCGCATCACCGTGGCCTACGGCGCGCGCGCCGTGGTGCAAGGCTTGTCGTTTGATCTGCCGCGTGGCACGGTGGGCTGCCTGCTCGGCCCGTCGGGCTGCGGCAAGACCACGGTGCTGCGCGCCATCGCCGGGTTTGAGCCGCTCGGCGCCGGCCAGGTGCGGCTGGGCGGGGTGGTGATCAGCAGTGCGCAGCAGCACCTGCCGCCCGAGCAGCGCCGCATCGGCATGGTGTTTCAAGACCACGCCCTGTTCCCGCACCTCACGGTGGCGGCGAATGTGGGTTTTGGCCTGCGCGGCCAGCCGGGCGCGGCCCAGCGGGTGCAGCAGATGCTCGACACCGTGGGCCTGGGTGCGGCCGGCGCACGCTACCCGCACCAGTTGTCGGGTGGCCAGCAGCAGCGCGTGGCGCTGGCCCGGGCGCTGGCGCCGCAGCCCCGGCTGCTGCTGCTGGACGAGCCGTTCTCGAACCTCGACATCGAGCTGCGTGAGCGCCTGGGCACCGAGCTGCGGGCCATCCTCAAAGCCGCCGGCACCACCGCGCTGCTGGTCACGCATGACCAGCATGAGGCGTTTGCGCTGGCCGACCAGATCGGCATCGTCAGTGACGGCCGCATCCAGCAGTGGGACACGGCGTACCGGCTGTACCACCAGCCGGCCAACCGGTTTGTTGCCGATTTTGTCGGCCAGGGCGTGTTTTTGCCGGGCACGGTGCAGCCGGGCCAGCAAATCCGGATGGAGCTGGGGCTGCTGCACGGTGCCGAGGCCGGGCCCGGCGCCGCACTGCCCACCGGCTGTGCGGTGGACGTGCTTTTGCGCCCCGACGACGTGGTGCATGACGACGCCAGCGCGGTGACGGCCCGGGTGCTGGCCAAGGCCTTCCGGGGGGCGGAGTTTTTGTACACGCTGCAACTGGCCAGCGGCGCCACCGTGCTGTCGCTGGTGCCGTCGCACCACAACCATGCGATCGGTGAGCGCATCGGCATCCGGCTGGAGATCGACCACGTGGTGGCCTACCCGCGTGCGCCGGCGGCGGTCGCTGCGGTTTGAGCGGCGCTTGGCGGTGGCGGCATGCGCCTGGGCTCGTTGCGCCGATGGCCGTCAGCGCCCGCCCAGCCCCTTCAACAGCGCGGCCACCTCGGCTTGGCCGGCAAAGCGCGCACCCAGCGCCTGCAACCGGTCCAGCTCGGCTTTGGCCAGGCGCTTTTCACCGGCCTGACCGTAAAACCGGGCCAGCGTGAGGCGCAGCGCCGGGTCATCGGGCCGCATCGCCAGCGCCTGCTTTTGCAGGCTGATGGCCTGGCCGATCTGCTGCTCGGCCGCATGGGCCTGGGCCAGCGTGTCCAGCAGCGCCGGCTGGTTGGGGGCGGCAGCCACGGCGCGCCGGGCATAGGCCAGGGCGCCGGGCTTTTTTTGCGCCAGCAGCAACCAGGCGATGTTGTTCAGCGCCATCGCATGGCTGGGCTGGCGCTGCAGCACCGCCCGGTACAGCGCCTCGGCGCCGGCCAGGTCGTTTTGGGCCAGCGCCACGTCCCCCAGGTAGAACAGAAACAGCGCATCGCTGTCATGGTTTTTGCGCCAGGCGCTGGCAAATGCATCGGCCTCGGCCCGCTGGCCGGCCTGGCGCAGCGTGTGGTGGTAGCGCGCCGGGGCCTGCGCCGGGGCGGCCAGGGCCAGGGCTTTGCGCAGCGCCGGCAGCGCGGCGGCCCAGCGCTGCGCTGCGCTGTGGATCTCGGCCTCCAGCAAATAGCCCACGGCCTGGTCGGGACGCTGTTTTTGCGCCTCGCGGGCCAGCGCCAGGGCGTGGCCGGGCTGCTGCTGGCGCAGCGCCAGGCGGATGGCCAGGCTTTGCGCAGGCAGTGAATCGGGCGCCAGCAGCAGCGCCCGCTTCACGCTTTTGCCGGCCGCCGGCAGGTCATCGGCTTGCCATTGCGCTTCGGCCAGGCCCAGCAGCCCGGCCGGCGACCGGGCTTGCACGGTGATCAGCCGGTTGTAGGTGGTGATGGCCTGCTGGTGGCCGCCCACCGCCAACTGGGCACGGCCCAGCCGGTCGAGCAGCTCGGGCTGGTCGGGCAGGCGGGCCAGCGCGGCCTGCGCGGCCACCAGCGCGGCAGCCGGGTTGGCGCTGGCCAGGTGGTGGTCGATCAGTGCCAGCCGGGGCGTGGCGTCGTCGGGCCGGGCGGCAACGGCCTCGTCCAGCAGGGCGGCCACGGCCTCACGCGGGGCGCCGCTGCGTTGCGCCAGATCGGCCAGCGCCAGCCGGGCGGCCGCGTCGGCCGGGTGGGTTTTGAGCAGGGCCTCGAAGCGGGCCCGCGCCGCGTCGGGCCGCCGATCCAGAAAATCCAGCCCGGCGAGCGCCGCCACCGACGGGAAAAACCCCGGATCACGCTGCACGGCTTGCTCAAACGCGGTGCGCGCGGCCACCCGGTCTGGCTGCATCAGCATCGCCTGGCCGCGCAGGTGCGGGGCCAGCGCCTGGTCGGGCTGCTTGCGCTCCAGCGTGTCGATGGCGCGCAGCGCGGCGCTGGGGTCGTTGCGCCGCAGCAGCGCGCTGATCAACGCCAGGTCGGCGCTGATGCCGGTGTCGGTGGCGGCCACCGCTTGCAGCTCGGCCATCGCCGCGTCGGCCGCGCCGCGCGCCGGGCTGGCAAGGTGCGCCAGCGCCACGGCGGTGCGCACCCGTGCATCGTCGGGCCGGGCCCGGGCGGCGCGCTCAAACAAGGCGGTGGCGGCGCGCGGGTTGCCGTCCAGCAGGCGGGCCTGGGCGGCCAGCGTCAGCGCCTGGGCGTCAACACTGGCCGGGCCGAGCAGCGGGTCCAGCACGGCAAGCGCCCGCGCCGGCTGGCCCTGCGCCAGTTGCGCCTGGGCCAGCAGCCGGCGCGTGGTGGCTGCGCTGGTTGCCGCGCTGGTGGTCGCGCTGGCTGCCGCACTGGTTGTCGCGCTGTTTGCCGCGCTGGTCGCCGCGCTGGTCGCCGCGCTGGTCGCCGCGCTGTTTGCCGCGCTGGTCGCCGCACGGGTCGCCGCGCTGGCTGTCGCACTGGTTGTCGCGCTGTTCACCGCGCTGGTGGCCGCGCCGGGCGCCGGGTCAACCGCCAATTGCAGCGCCCTGGCCAGCAGCACCTCGGCCTGCGCCGGGGCGTTGAGCCGCAACTCCACCGCGCCGGCCGACTGCAACAGTGCGACGTGGCCCGGCGCCAGCGCCAGCAGCGGCTGGAACAGCGCCCGCGCACGCGGCAGATCCCCCTGCAGAACGGCCAGCTGGGCCTCGAACAACCGCGTCTGCGGGTGTTTGGGCAGCGCTTTTTTCATCGCCTCGAACTGCGCTTGCGCCGCCTTGCTGTCTTTTTGCGCCAGGTGCAGCGTGATCAGGGCCTCGTGCGCGGCGGGGTGGGCCGGCCGCAGCGTGATTGCCCGGCGCCAGGCGGCCACGGCACCGGCCACATCAGCGCTGTTGCGGGCCAGCAGACCGCCTTTGAGCAGCCAAGCGTCGGCGTTGTCAGGCTGGCGGGCCAGCAACCCGTCCACCTGGCGCAGCGCGGCCGGGCTGTCACCGGCCACCGCCGTCAGCCGGGCTTGCAGCAGCAGCGCGGCGCTGTGCCCGGGCTGGGCGACCAGGGCGGCATCGACGCTGGCCCGGGCGCCCGCCAGATCGCCCAGCGTGGCCTGGGCCTCGGCCAGCGTGGTTTTGAGCGCGGCCGTGGCGGGCGCATCGGGCCAGGCCAGGCCGGCGTACTGGTCAACCAGCTTGCGGGCTTGGCCGGTGGCCAGCAGCGCGCGCGCCAGCACCGGCACCACCTGCACGTCGGGTTGGTGCAGCGCCTGCGCCCGGCGCAGCTCGATTTCGGCCGCCACCGCGTCACCGGTGGCCAGCAGCTCACTGCCCAGCAGCCAGCGGGCCTCGGCCGAATCGGGGTTGTCCTGCAGCACGCTCTTGAGCAGCACCAGCGCGGCGGCGTGGTCTTGCCGGGCCACCTGGCGGCGCGCGTCGGCCAGCGTGTCGGCCGGGTTCTGGCCGCAGCCGGGGGCCATGCAGACCAGCACCGCCGCCAGCAGCGCGCCGGCCAGTGCCCGCGCCCGGCACGCTGGCGGGCCGACCGATCGCCGCACGCGCCGCACCGGCGGTGGCGCGGCTAGCGCAAGCGCGCCAGGCCGCCTGCGGCGCGCACGGCGCCCTCACCGATGGACGCGCCAAAGCGCTTGGCCAGCTTTTCGGCCACGTTCTCGCGCGGGGTGTAGTCGATCACCTCCTCGGCCTTGATCACCTCGCGCGCCACGTAATCCAGGCTGCCCAGCTTGTCGGCCAGGCCCATCTTGACGGCCTCTTCACCGTTCCAGAACAGCCCCGAGAAGGTGTCGGGCGACTCTTTGAGCCGCGTGCCCCGGCCGTCACGCACCACCTGGATGAACTGCTGGTGCACCTGGTCGATCATGGCCTGGGCAAAAGCGCGCTGTTTCGGGTTTTGCGCACTGAACGGGTCGAGCATGCCCTTGTTCTCACCGGCGGTGATGAGCCGGCGCTCGACGCCCAGCTTGTCCATCAGGCCGGTGAAGCCGAAGCCGTCCATCAGCACGCCGATCGAGCCGACGATGCTGGCTTTGTCGACATAGATTTCATCCGCCGCCACCGCCACGTAGTACGCGCCCGAGGCACACACCTCCTCGACCACGGCATAGACCTTTTTTTGGTGCAGCGCCTTCAGGCGGCGGATTTCGTCGTTGATCAGGCCCGACTGCACCGGGCTGCCGCCGGGGCTGTTGATGCGCAGCACCACGGCCTTGGCGCCTTTGTCCTCGAAGGCGCTGCGCAGGCCGACGATCATCTGCTCGGCACTGGCCTCGCTGTCGGACGAGATCTCACCGCGCAACTCAACCAGCGCGGTGTGCGGGCCGGTGGGTGTGCTGTGGCGGTAGCGGTCAAATACCAACAACCACAGCACGCCCAGCACCAGCGCCAGCCAGCTGAGGCGGAAAAAAACGCGCCAGCGGCGCTCACTGCGGCGCTCGCGCAGCAGCTCGCGGGCCAGCGATTCAACCGATTGCACGGTTTGCGCCAGCGCGGGCGCGGGGGTGTCGGGCCCGGCGCGTGGCGGCTGCGGCTCGGCAGGCGATGACGGCACGCTGCTGGCGGGAAAGTCGTCGGGCGGGGTCATGGTGGGCTTTCTGGGGCGGGGGTGTCGGCTGGCCAAATCAACGGCGCGGGCGGCACGGCCGGCACCGGGCGGATGTCGGCGGAAGGATACCAACAGGCTTGGCCGTCAAGGGCCTGGATGTCGACGGCCAGCAGCCGGCCCCGGCCGCACGGCCCGCCCACGCAGCGGCCGTTGGCCGGCTCATAGGTGGCACCGTGGATGGCGCAGACGATCCAGCGCTTGTCATGGTCGAGAAACTCACCCGGCTGCCAGTCCATCTCCACCGGCACATGGGCGCAGCGGTTGATGTAGGCCACCAGCGCACCGTTGAAGCGCATCGCAAAGGCCCGGGCCGGCTGGCCCCACAGCAGCACGTCGAAGGCCAGCGCCTTGCCGCGCTCGGCCAGATCGGCGGCGGCGCACAGCCGCTGGGGCGGCGCGGTGCCGGCCGCGCCAGGCCCGCTGAGCGCGGTGGGCCGGCCATCAAGCATGGTGCAGCAGCCAGTCTTGCAAATCGGCGGTGGACGGCGCCACATGCAGCGGGGCCAGCGCGGCAAACGCCTCGGGCGCATGCGCGCCGAAGCCCACGCCCACACTGGCGGTGCCGGCGTTGGCGGCCAGTTGCAGGTCGTGCGTGGTGTCGCCAATCATCAGCGTGCGGCCGGGCGCGGCGCCCAGCTCGGCCATCAACTGCTGCAACATCAGCGGGTTGGGCTTGCCGGCGGTCTCGTCGGCGGTGCGGGTGGCGTCAAACACGCCCTTCAACTGCACGCTGTGCAGCGCGTCATTCAGCCCTTGCCGGCTTTTGCCGGTGGCCACCGCCAGCCAGTGGTTGCGCGATTTGAGCAATTGCAGCATCGCCAGCGTGCCCGGGAACAGCACCAGATCATGCTGGCTGGCGCCATAGTGATGGCGGTAGCGTTTGCCCAGCTCGGGGTAGCGGGCTTCGGGCAGGCCGGGCACGGCGTGTTGCAGCGCATCATGCAGGCCCAGGCCGATGACGTAGGCCGCGCGCTCGGCGCTGGGGACAGTCACGCCGATGTCGGCGCAGGCGGCCTGGATGCAGCGCACGATCAACGCGGTGGAATCAAACAGCGTGCCGTCCCAGTCGAAGACGATCAGGTCAAAGCGGCGCGGGCGGGTGGGGCTGGGGTTCATCGGGCGGGGCTTCGGTCGGTGCGGCTCAGTGCGGCTCAGTGCGGCTCAGTGCGGTTCAGACAAACGGCCCAGCAGTGTGGCGCATTCGGCCGGCAGCGGCGCCGCCAGCGTGATGCGCTGGGCGCTGGCCGGGTGGTCAAACGCCAACTGCCGGGCATGCAGGAACATGCGCTCAAAGCGCTGTCCGGCCAGGCCCTGGCCACGCGCCCACTGTTTGTTGAGGGCGAAGTCACCGTATTTCGGGTCGCCGACGATGGGCTGCCCGGCCTGCGCCAGGTGCACCCGGATCTGGTGGGTGCGGCCGGTCTTGATCGTCACGTCGAGCAGCGAGAAACCGGCGAAGGCGGTGACGATGGTCACCAGGCTGATGGCGCGCCGGCCGTCCGGGTGGTCCGCGGCCACCGGCAGCACATGGCGCTCACCGCGCGCATCCAGTGTTTTGTGCAGCGCCACATCGATCACCTTGAGTTTGGCCGGCCAGACGCCATGGACCAGCGCGGCATACACCTTGTCGGTCTCACGGCTGCGGAATTGCGCTTGCAGCGCCAGCAGCGCGCTGCGCTTCTTGGCCAGCAGCAGGATGCCCGAGGTCTCGCGGTCGAGCCGGTGCACCAGCTCCAGAAAGCGCGCCGTGGGCCGGGCCTGGCGCAGTTGCTCAATCACGCCAAAGCTCACCCCGCTGCCGCCGTGCACCGCCACGCCGGCCGGTTTGTTGATGGCCAGCAGGTGCTCGTCCTCAAACAGCACCACAAACTCACGCGGCGGCGCGGCGGGTGCCTGCGTGCTTGTTTCAGCTGAACTTGCCGCCACACGCACCGGCGGGATGCGCACCTCGTCGCCCAGCGCCAGCCGGGTATCGGCCTGCGCCCGGCCCTTGTTGACGCGCACCTCGCCCGAGCGGATCACCCGGTAGACATGGGTTTTGGGCACGCCTTTGAGCAGGCGCAGCAAGAAGTTGTCCAGCCGCTGGCCCTCACCGGCCTCGTCCACCACCAACCGGCGCACCTGGGGCCCGTCGGCGGCCGGTGCCGCGCCCCCCGACGCGGCGGTACTTGCAGCGCGGCGGCCGGCCTTTTCATTGCTGCTTATAATGATTTGAGCCACGATTGGGCCGTAAGTGCTTGATTTATCAGAGTTTACCCGGGCAAACCCGGTGTTATCGTGGCCCGGCGCCTGCAAAGGCGTCAAAAAGCGTTGATGCAACAGCAGGCTCGACGCGGCAGGCCGCAAATCCCCAAGTGATGCGGCGGCCGGGTGGGCCTGCTGGAAGAAACACGTTGTCACAGCCGTCCCGTCACAGGGAAGAACAAAAGGTCATGAGCCGCAGGTTGCCCGCCAGTCGGGGCCGGCCTGGGGTTCGCGTCAAAGCCCACTGGGTCCGCATGCCGCCCCGCCTCACCGCCCACCCCCGGCACACGCTGCAAAGCGTGTCGGCACAGCCCCGGCCACCCGCCGGTGCGGCAGTGCCGTCCGGTGACGGGTTGCCTTCGCGCCCAGCGCAAGGCTTGTTTGCAGGCAGCACCAACCCCACACGCCTTGTCGCACGCGGCCCCGCTGCACACCTGATCGCTTGCCGATCACCGCAGTCTCGGGCGATTCCTTCTCCGGCCGTTTCACGCTTTTCGTGCATCGAAACAGGTCGCCGGCCCTGACCTCACGGTCGGGCCAGTGATCGGACTTTCACACGCCACCGGCAACGGGGCGTGTGTGATGGGGAATGCACATGAAACGCATGCTGATCAATGCCACGCAGCCCGAAGAGCGGCGCCTGGCGATTGTCGATGGCCAAAAACTGCTCGACTTCGAGACCGAAATCGAAGGGCGCGAACAGCGCAAGGGCAATATCTACATGGCAGTGGTGACGCGGGTTGAGCCGTCACTCGAAGCCTGTTTTATCGATTACGGCGAAGACCGCCACGGCTTTTTGCCGTTCAAAGAGATTTCACGCCAGTATTTCCGCGAGGGCATCGACCTCAAAAACGCCGGCATCAAAGACGCCATCCGTGAGGGCCAGGAGATGCTGGTCCAGGTGGAGAAAGAAGAGCGCGGCAACAAAGGCGCGGCACTGACCACGTTTGTCAGCCTGGCCGGGCGTTATCTGGTGCTGATGCCCAACAACCCGCGCGGCGGCGGTGTG
>JANMKO010000226.1:0-1573 GCA_031372085.1 Betaproteobacteria bacterium | reverse complement strand
TTCGACTACCCGCATGCCCGGGTGCGGCTGCACTTCTGCAAAGTGTTTGACTGGGCCGGCACATTTGAGATGCGTGAGCAGCAGCAGATGGCCTGGTGCAGCCTGCCGGTGGCCGTGGCGCCGGTGCTGCCCGGCACGGTTCCGGTGCTGCAATGGCTGGCCGCTGAGCGCGGCCACACCGGACCGCTGCACGGCTGATCCTTCGGCTGATGCCTCGGTTGATGCTCCGGCTGATGCTTTGGCGGGGGCCGGTGGCTACACTTCCGCCCATGGCTTGGCTTGACGATATCCAGTGGAACAGCGACGGCCTGGTGCCGGTGATTGCCCAGGAGGCCGGCAGCGGCGACGTGCTGATGTTCGCCTTCATGAACCGTGACGCGCTGGCGCTCACCGCTGAGCGCGGCCAGGCCGTGTACTGGAGCCGGTCGCGCCAGCGGCTGTGGCACAAGGGCGAAGAAAGTGGCCACTTTCAACAAGTGCACCAGATCCGCATCGATTGCGACGCCGACGTGGTGCTGCTGACAGTGACGCAACTCGGCCATGCGCCCGGCATTGCCTGCCACACCGGCCGGCACAGCTGTTTTTTCCGCCAGCTGGCGGGGGGCGACTGGCAGACCACGCTGCCGGTGCTGCAAGACCCGGCCAGCCTCTACAAAAAATGACCGAACCTGCCTCGGCCCGCCCGTCTCAAGACGTGCTCGCGCATTTGGCCGCTGTGATCGAGTCGCGCAAGCCGGCCAACGGCGGAGACCCGGCCAGCAGTTACGTCGCCCGGCTGTTTGCCAAAGGCACCGACGCGATCTTGAAGAAAGTGGGCGAGGAAGCCACCGAGACGGTGATGGCAGGCAAGGACGGCGCGCCCGACAAAATCATCTACGAAGTGGCTGATTTATGGTTTCACTCGATGATTGCGCTGGCGCACTTTGGCCTGACGCCGGCCGACGTGCTGGCCGAATTGGCCCGGCGCGAGGGGCTGTCGGGCCTGGAAGAATTTGCGCTGCGCAAATCCGTGCAGCGTGAGCAACTTGAAATCAAGGGGGCAAGATGAGCGATTCTCCAACCAGCATGGTGGTGTTGAGCGGCCAGACCGAGGCGTCGCTGCGCACCGTGGGCCACATCAGCTACGCGCTGCATGCCATCGTCGCGGTGGGCGCCGTGCTGCCGGGCGCGCAGGGCAGCGTGCTGCTGTTGCTGGTGGCCTTCATGCTCGATCTGGTGAAAAAAGGCGACGCCGCCGGCTCCTGGCAGGCCAGCCACTTCCGCTGGCGCATCCGCAGCGTGCTGTTTGCCGGCATTGCCTACGCCGTCACCGCGCCGCTGTGGCTGCTGTTCTTCATACCGGGCTGGATCGCCTGGGGCGTCATCTCGCTGTGGTTTTTGTACCGCGTGCTGCGCGGCTGGCTGGCGCTGAATGACCGCCGGCCGATGCCGGTGTGAGCGCATGGCCTGAACTTTCTGGCGCCGTTTTTTGTCCACTCCCCATGCACACCGACCCCCATTGCCTGTTTTGCAAGATCGTGGCCGGCCAGATACCGGCCCACAAGGTTTATGAAGACGATGAGGTGATCGCCTT
>JANMKO010000607.1:0-1860 GCA_031372085.1 Betaproteobacteria bacterium | reverse complement strand
TCAAGCCACCGCGATCTTCAAGAACAGCTCGCGGTCTGGCGCAAAGTTGGCGTGCAGCGGCAGCAGTGCGCCGCCCAGCGCGCGGGCATCGGGCCCGATGGTGCCGGCCAGCAGCGCCGGGCGGGTGACGCCCTCCCAGTTGTAGCGGTCCAGCGCGGCGGCCAGCGCCGCCGCCAGCGCGGCTTGCAGCTCACGGCTGAACGAGCCGTCCAGGATCACGCTCTCCAGGTCCAGCAGGCAGGCCGCGCTGTTGACGGCCAGCGCAATCGCCGCTGCCGCGTCGTGCAGCCAGGGCTCGGTGTGGGCCCGCCACGGCGGCTGCAAGGCCCGGGCGTCGGCCACGGCGCCGATGTCCAGCCCGGCGCCCAGGTACAGCCGCTCCAGGTTGAACAGCGACGCCACGCTCAGCAGTTGCGGGGGCGCGCAGGTCGCCGGTGGAGCGGCGGGCCGCCCCGCCAGCGCCAGCGGCAGTGAGCCGATGGCCCCGGCATTGCCGTGCAGGCCGGCGCGCAGGTGGCTGTCCAGCACCAGGCCGCCACCGATGAAGGTGTCGACAAACACGTACAAATAGCTCGACACGCTGCGCCCGCGCCCGGCCACCAGCTCGGCCACGCAGGCGGCGGCGGTGTCTTTGATCAAGGTCACCGGCCAGTCGGTGAGCGCGGCCACGCCAGCGCGCAGGTCGGTGCCAGGCCACAGCGCGGCCACGTCGGGCGGCATGTCGAGCAGGGTTTGCCAGCCGCCCAGGCTGAACGGCGCGGCCATGCCCACGCCCTGCACCCGCTCGGCCTGGGCCGCTGTCAGCGCGCGCCGAATCTCGGCCAGCCGGGCGCCGATCTCGGCCAGCAGCGCGGGCGGGTCGGGGTAGGGGTAGTCAAGCTGCCAGCGCTGGCGCACCGCGCCGGTGAAGTCAACCAGCAGCACGTCCACACTACGCCGGCCCACCTTGATGCCCACCGCATACGCGCCGTCCGGGTTCAGTGACAGCGGCACCGACGGCTGGCCCACCTTGCCACGCTGCGGCGCGCCGCGCCGCAGCAGGCCGTCGGCCTCCAGCCGCTTGCTGATCATCGACACCGTTTGCGCCGTGAGCTGGGTGAGCCGGGCGATGTCGGCGCCCGGCAGCGCGCCGTGCAGCCGGATGGCTTGCAGCACCACCCGCTCGTTGTACTGGCGCAGCCCGCCCTGGCTCGATCCGCGGGGTTTCAGCCGGCCGGCCGCGCTGTCAGCCGGCGAGGCATTCACGCGGGATGTCCTCGGCCTTCATCGCGCCGGTCATCACCGCCACCGTGTCGCTCATGCCGATGGTCTTGGGGTTGAGCACCGCCGCCCGCCGGCCCAGCCGCGCCACATGGATGCGGTCGGCGATCTCAAACACATGCGGCATGTTGTGGCTGATCAGGATCACCGGCAGACCTTTGTCGCGCACCCGGCGGATCAGCGCCAGCACCATGTTTCCCTCCTTGACGCCCAGCGCGGCGGTGGGTTCGTCCAGGATCACCACATGCTCGGCAAACGCCGCTGCGCGTGCCACCGCCACGCACTGGCGCTGGCCGCCGGACAGCGTCTCCACCGCCTGCAACATCGACCGGATGCCCACCTTCAGGTCATTCATGCGGGCAATGCTTTGCGCCAGCATCTCTTTTTTGTCCATCATGCCCAGCACGCTGCCCAGCCAGCCCGGGCGGCGCAATTCACGGCCCAGAAACAGGTTCTCGGCAATCGTCATCGCCGGGGCCACTGCCAGGTCTTGGTAGACCGTCTCGATGCCGAGCCGGCGTGCGTCCATCGGGCTGCGGAAGTGGATCGGCTGGCCGTCGAGTGAGATCGTGCCCGAGTCAGGAATCGTGGCGCCCGACA
>JANMKO010000588.1:0-1533 GCA_031372085.1 Betaproteobacteria bacterium | reverse complement strand
CGCTGGGCGTGTCGCCGGTGCGCAGGCCCAGCGTCCAGCCCGGCGCCAGATCGGCCAGCGGCTGGGCCAGCGCGCGCTGGGTGTCGGCCGCCAGCGCCCGCATCGGCGTCAGCCACAGCACACCCAGCGGCGGGGCCGGCGCTGCGGCGGGTGCTTTGCGGCGCTTGGGCGGTGAGGTGGACGGGGTGAGCGGGGTCGGCGGTTGGGTGGGTGAGGGTCTGGGCGCTGCGGGCTCGGCCGGGGATGCCGCTGCCGCTGCCGCTGCCGCTGCCGCCGCTGCAGACGCCGATGCCGCGCCAGATCCGGCCGCGCCGCCCGCCGGCAACGCCACCCCCAGCGCCGCCGCCCGGCCCAGTGCGCCCAGCGCCACCGCGTAAGTTTTGCCGGCGCCGGTGGTGGCATGCAGCAGGCCGCTGCGGCCGTCGGCCATTGCCGCCCACACCTCGCGTTGAAACGCAAAAGGCAGCCAGCCGCGCTGGGCAAACCAGCCGGCGGCAAGGTCATCCGGGTCGGGCATCGGCGGCATTGTGCGGGGCACACGCCAACACGGTGCGGCCCATCAGGACCGGCCCATACGGCGTATTGACAGTGCTAGGTCAAAAGCCTATGCTTCGGCCTATGCCAACTCTGAGCTTGACGACATGACCGACCAACGCGCTGTGGCCCTGTTCCGCAATGGGCGCAACCAGGCGGTGCGCATCCCGCGTGAATTTGAGCTGCCGGGCTCGCAAGCGCTGCTGCGCCGGGACGGTGACAGCCTGGTCATCACGCCGATCAAGCCACTGAGTTTGCTTGATGTGCTGGCGGCGATGACGCCGCTGGATGAGGATTTTCCGGCGATTGACGACCCGCTGCCGTCGCCGGTGCACGCGCTGTGACGGCGGCGGCCCGCTACCTGCTGGACACCAACATCCTGTCGGCGCTGGCGCGCCAGCCGCAAGGGCGCGTCACCACCGCACTGCGCGCCCGCCTGCCGCAAACGGCCTGCACCAGCATCGTGGTGGCCGCCGAGATCCACTTTGGCTTGCAGCGCGGTGTGTCGGCGCGCTTGCGCCAGCAAATGCTCAGCCTGCTTGCGGCCTTTGACATCCTCCCGCTGGATGCCCCGGTGCAGCTTCACTACGGTGAGATACGGGCCCACCTGGAAAAAACCGGCCAGCCGATCGGCGCCAACGACCTGTTGATTGCCGCACATGCACGGGCTTTGGGCCTGGTGATGGTGACGAACAACCTGCGTGAGTTCAGGCGTGTGCCGGGCCTGGTGGTCGAAGATTGGCTGGCCGACAGCGCCGACAATGCTTGACAACGGGAACTGTGCCCCGCGTCCCGTCATCCCATCACGCCATGGCCACCCGACACCCCCACAGCGGCGCCCCGCGCCGCCTGCACTCGCTGATGGAAGTGCGCGCGCTGGCCGAGATGGCCCTGCTGCCGCTGGCCTGGCCGCTGCTGCGCGCCACGCCCCGTGGCGACGGCCACCCGGTGCTGCTGCTGCCGGGCTTCATGGCCGACGAGATGACGCTGCTGGCGATC
>JANMKO010000585.1:0-1836 GCA_031372085.1 Betaproteobacteria bacterium | reverse complement strand
TGCTGGGCTACCAGCACCGGCTGGACGACCAAACCAAGATCGTCACCGAGCTGGAGGTCGAGCATTCAGTCGTGTCGGCCAGTGATCCGGGTGAGGTGGCGCTGGAGCAGGCTTATGTCGAGCACCAGATCACGCCCATCTGGGCGGTGCGCGGCGGGCTTTTTTTGATGCCGATGGGGTTGCTGAACGAGAACCACGAGCCGGCGGCGTTTTTGGGCGTGGAGCGCAATTTTGTCGAGACCGCCATCATCCCCAGCACCTGGCGTGAGGGCGGGGTGCAAGTGGTCGGCCAGTTTGACAACGGGCTGACGTTGCAGGCCGGTGTGTCCACCGGCTTCGACCTGAACAAATGGGACGCCACCAGCACCGGGGGCGCTGAATCGCCGCTGGGCAGCATCCACCAGGAGATGGCGCTGGCCAAAGCGCGTGACCTGGCGCTGTTTGGCGCGCTCAACTGGCGCGGCGTGCCGGGTTTGCAGATCGGCGGCGGTGTGTTCAGCGGCGGTGCCAGCCACGGCCAGGCGCTGGCCTCGGCGCGCATCACGCTGTGGGATTTGCACGCCCGCTGGACGCCTGGCCGATGGGATTTGAGCGCACTCGTCAGCCGGGGCAGCATCGGCAACACGGCCGCGCTCAACGCCCCGCTGGTGGGCAGCGCCACGCTGATCCCCAAAACCTTTGACGGCGGTTATGTGCAGGCCGGCTACCACCTGTGGCAGCAGGGCAGTTACGCGCTGACGCCGTTTTTGCGCTGGGAGCGCTTCAACACCGCCAGCAGCTACGCCGATCTGGGCCCGGGCCTGACACCGCCGGTGCGGCCGGCCGAGCGGGTGCTCACCGTGGGTGCCAACTTCCAGCTCACGCCGGGCGTGGTGGTCAAAGCCGACTGGCAGCGCTTCAGCCAGAACCGCGACGCCAACCGTAGCAGCCTGGGCCTGGGCTGGAGCTTTTAGCCGATGCGCGCGGCCATCAACCTGGGCGCCGTCGGTGCAGTCGGCGTGATTGGCGCCTTGGGTTCACTCATCACGCTGGCTGGCGCACCGACCAGCGCGTTTGCGGTGGATTACCTGAGCGTCGATCAAGCGGCGCGGGTGGTATTTCCGCAGGCCGACCGGTTTGAGCCGCGCGACTGGGTGCTGGACGCCGCCCAGCTGCAAAAGCTGGCCGCCACCGGGCTGACAGCGCGCTCGGCGCGCTGGCCGGTGTGGCTGGCCTGGCAAGGCAGCACGCTGCTGGGCGTGCTGGTGGCCGACGCGGTGATCGGCAAATTTGAGCTGATCGGCTACGCCGTGGGCATCGGCGCGGACGGCAGCGTGCGCCAGGTCGAGATCCTGTCGTACCGCGAGAGCCACGGCCATGAGATCCGGCTGCCGGCCTGGCGGCGCCAGTTTGTCGGCAAAACAATCACCGCGCCGCTGCGCGTGGGCGACGACATTGCCAACATCAGCGGCGCCACGCTGAGTTGCAGCCACGTCACCGACGGCGTGCGGCGCATCGTGGCGGTGGTCGATCTGGCGCGCCGCAGCGGGTGGTGGCCGGCATGAGCGCGGTGCAGGCCGCAGCGGTGCGGCCGGTGGTAGCGCTGGCGGTGCGGCCGGTGGTAGCGCTGGCGGTGCGGCCGGCAGCAGCGCTGGCGGCGCCGCCTTGCGCAGCCGACAGCTTGCGCCGGGCCCGGCCGCTGCTGGGCACGCTGGTCGAGGTCGGGCTGGCGCCGGGCGCGTCGCTGACCGGGCCGGCGTTGACAGCCGCGTTCGAGGCGGCCTTTGCCGCCATCACGGCGGTGCAGGCCGCCCTCTCGCGCTTCGACGCGCACAGCGACATCCACCGCTTCAATCG
>JANMKO010000428.1:0-4562 GCA_031372085.1 Betaproteobacteria bacterium | reverse complement strand
AGCGTCTACCGCATGGGCCTGGGCCACCGCTACGGCCGGCGCATGCAGACCATCTCGGGCATCCACTACAACTGGTCGATGCCGGGGCTGAGCAATGACGAGCACTTTGCGCTGATCCGCAACTTCCGCCGCCACGCTTTTGTGTTGCTGGTGCTGTTTGGCGCGTCACCGGCGGTGTGCGGTGATTTTGTCGCCGGCCGGCCGCATGAGCTGCTGCCCGTGCCGCACGGCAAAAACGGCTCGCTGCACATGCCGCACGGCACGTCGCTGCGCATGGGCCGGCTGGGTTACCAGAGTGACGCACAAGCCTCACTGGCCGTCAGCTACAACAGCCTGGAGCGCTATGCCGGCTCACTCTATGACGCGCTGACCCAGCCCTACCCGGCTTACGAGGTGGTGGGCGTGCGCAACCCGGGCGGTGATTACAACCAGCTGTCCACCACCCTGCTGCAGATCGAGAACGAGTTTTACGGCCTGATCCGGCCCAAGCGGGTGATCTACCCCGGTGAGCGGCCGTTGCATGCGCTGCGTGAGCGCGGCGTGGAGTACATCGAGGTGCGCTGCATGGACCTCGACCCATTTGTGCCGGCCGGCATCGCCGCGGCCACCACCCGCTTCATCGACGTGTTCTTGCTGCATTGCCTGCTGGCCGACAGCCCGCCCGACACCCCTGCCGAGATCGCCGCGCTGGCGCGCAACCAGCACCGCACGGCGGCGCGCGGCCGCGAGCCCGGCCTGCTGCTGGAGCAGGGCGACCATGAAATCACGCTCACCGACTGGGCCGGGCAGTTGCTGGCCGAATGCGCACCGATTGCCGCAGCGATGGACGCTGCGCACGGCGGCGTGCTGTATGCCGACGCGCTGGCCGCTGCCCGGGCCGCGCTGGCCCAGCCGGCCAGCCTGCCGTCAGCGCGGGTGCTGGCCACGATGCAGGCTGATTTTGAGGGCTCGTACCCGCGTTTCATCCGGGCGCAATCGGCCGCCAGCCGTGCGGCGCTGCTGGCCTTGCCGTGGTCGGCCGGCCAGGCCGCGCGCTACGCCGCGCTGGCGGCGGCGTCGGTGGCCGAGCAGCAGCGCATCGAAGCGGCTGATTCGATGCTGTTTGAGCAGTACCGCCAGGCTTATTTGTCACCCGACCGGCTGCGCGCCTGAGGCGCACCCGCGCCCGCCCGGCCCCGCCCAACCCGGCCCACGACACCCCGCATTCAGAGGGGGGTGATGACCCCAGGCCGGGGGTGGACAAGGGCCGGGAGGCGATTACATTGCGATTCATGGCGCGCCTTCTGCGCACCGTCAGCCAGGATCCCACCATGAAGCTCAAACCCACCGTCATCTCGCTGTCGCTGCTGGCGGCTGTGTCGTCTGTCTCGGCCGTCACGGTTCAAAACATCGGCCCGGCCACCGTCACTTACGACGAGACCACCACACTCGGTTCGCTGTCCAGCTGGTTCAGCTCGGGCACCACCTACGGCTTTACCTGGACGCTGCCCAACAGCGCATCGGTGGTCAGCTTTGGCCCCACCGCCAATACGCTGGTCAATCTGCCGTCGTTCACCCTGGCCAACAATGTGGGCTGGAACCTGAGCGGCGCATTCAATGCGTTCCTGGGCAATCCGTCGTTCACCGAGATCAACGGCGCCACCAATGCCACCACCAACATCTTCGGCACCGCTGACATCTCGGTGAACGGTGGCCCGGCGGCCACCACCTCGGGCTTGGTGGGCTTCACGATCACCACGATTTCGGGGCCGTTTGTCGGCGGCTATTTCTCGCAGACGGTGTCGCTGCCGGTGGGCGGCTTCACCAGCCTGGCCCAAAGCAACGCCAGTTTGAATTTTTCGGCCAGCGGTGGCACCTTCTCCACCATCATCTCCAACCCGCAAAACAAGCTGGAGTACAGCTTCACCGCCACGCCGGTGCCCGAGCCCGAAACTTACGCGATGTTGCTGTCGGGCCTGGCCGCAATGGGCTGGCTGGTGCGGCGCCGTCGCAGCGCCTGATCCAACGCCAGACGGACGCCAGACGGACGCCAGACGCACCGTCATTCGCGCCAAAAAGGGCCTTCGGGCCCTTTTTTGCATGGTGGCCAGCCCGTTGGCCGGCCCCGCGCCGCACGGCCAAGCGCTGAACGCCACGCCAGGCCAGGCCACGACACGCGCCGCCGCCGCACCGGGTTTGCCCGCTGTTGCAATCGATTGCATTCGATCAACATGCAGATCTTCGTCCAAAGCCCGACACGCCGCCCATGATCCGCACCGTCAAACCGCACTTGTCGTTCTGGCAGGTGGTCAACATGAATGTCGGCTTCTTTGGCATCCAGTTCAGCTTTGGCCTGCAGCAAAGCAACATGAGCCCGATCTACAAATACCTGGGCGCCGATGAAGCCAGCCTGCCGCTGCTGTGGCTGGCCGGGCCGGTAACAGGCCTGCTGGTGCAGCCGGTGATCGGCGCGCTGAGCGACCGCACCACCAGCCGCTGGGGCCGGCGCACGCCGTACTTCATGATCGGCGCGCTGCTGTGCAGCCTGGGCCTGCTGGTGATGCCGTTTTCACCCACGCTGTGGTTTGCCGCCGGCCTGCTGTGGATTCTGGACGCCGCCAACAACGTGACGATGGAGCCTTACCGGGCCTACGTCAGTGACCGGCTGAACAAAGACCAGCACTCGATCGGCTTCCTGACCCAGAGCGCCTTCACCGGCCTGGCGCAAACGCTGGCTTACCTGTCGCCCACCTTGTTGGTGCTGGCCGGCATGAACAAAGATGCCGTCAACGCGCACAACATCCCGCACATCACCATCATCGCGTTTTTGATCGGCGCGCTGTTTTCGGTCACCACCGTGTGGTGGAGCGTGCACAGCACGCCCGAGCTGCCGCTGTCGCCTGAGGAACTGGCGGCGATGCGGGCCCAGCCCACCGGCTGGCGCGCCACGCTGGCCGAGATCGTGCTGGCCATCAAAGAGATGCCGCCGACGATGCGCCAGTTGTGGTGGATGAAGCTGTTCCAGTGGTACGGCATGCTGTGCTACTGGATTTACATCGTGCCGTCGCTGGCCAAGACGATGTTCGGCAGCAGCGATGCGGCGTCGCAGGGCTTTCGTGATGCCGGGCTGTTGAACGGCCAGATCGGCGGCTTCTACAACTTTGTCGCCTTCATCGCTGCTTTTGCGATGGTGCCGTTCACGCGCCGGCTGGGCGCCAAGGCGGTGCATGCGTTTTGCCTCAGCGCCGCCGGCATCGGCATGTGGTGCATCCCGGCCATCCATGACAAAGCGCTGCTGTTCATCCCGATGATCGGCGTCGGCCTGGCCTGGGCCAGCATCATGGGCAACCCCTACATCCTGCTGGCCGGCAGCATCCCGCCCGAGCGCGCCGGCGTCTACATGGGCATCTTCAATATGTTCATCGTCATCCCGATGATCATCCAGATGCTCACCTTGCCGCTGTTCTACCAAAGCTGGCTGGGCGGCCAACCCGACAACGTGATCCGCCTGGCCGGCGCGCTGCTGCTGGTTGCGGCCGTGGCGGTGTGCTTTGTCAAGACATCGCCTGCCACAGGCGGCCAATCGGCCAAGACGGCGCCGGGCGCGGCATGAAGAACCAGGTCCAGCTCATCACCTATGTTGACCGCCTGGGCGGCGGCAACCTGGCCGATCTGCACGCGCTGCTGGCCGGCCCGGGTGCGCCGCTGGCGGGTGTTTTTGGCGGCGTGCACCTGCTGCCGTTTTTCACGCCCATCGACGGCGCCGATGCCGGCTTTGACCCCAGCGACCATCTGCAAGTCGATGCCCGGCTGGGGGATTGGGGCCACATCCGCGCCCTCACCGAGCACACCGACGTGATGGCCGACGTGATCGTCAACCACCTCTCAGCCGATTCACCCCAGTTTGCCGATTACTCGCGCCATGGCAGTGCGTCACCGCATGCCGGGCTGTTCTTGACGCTGGACGCGGTGTTTCCGCACGGCGCCACCGAGGCCGACCTGCTGGCCATCTACCGCCCGCGCCCGGGCCTGCCGTTCACGGCGCTGACCTTAAAAACCGGTGAGCGCCGCATCCTGTGGACCACCTTCACCGCGCAGCAGCTCGACATCGATGTGGCGCACCCGCAGGGCCGGGCCTATTTGTTGGCGATCCTCGACACGCTGGCCGGCGCCGGCATCCGCATGGTGCGGCTCGACGCGGTGGGCTATGCCATCAAGAAGGCCGGCGCCAGCTGCTTCATGATGGCCGAGACCTTTGCCTTCATCGATGAGTTTGCGGCCCAAGCACGCCAGCGCGGCATCGAGGTGCTGGTCGAGATCCATGCCTACTACCAGCGCCAGATCGAGATCGCCGCGCGGGTCGATTGGGTGTATGACTTTGCCCTGCCGCCGCTGGCCCTGCATGCGCTGTGCTACGGCACGGCCGAGCCGCTGAAGCGCTGGATAACCGTGCGGCCGAGCAACGCGCTGACGGTGCTCGACACGCATGACGGCATCGGCATCATCGACATCGGCGCTGATGCGGCAGACCGCCACGGCCACCCCGGCCTGGTGCCGCCGGCCGAGCTGGACTGGCTGGTCGA
>JANMKO010000414.1:0-5470 GCA_031372085.1 Betaproteobacteria bacterium | reverse complement strand
GTGCGCGACAACAAAATTGTCGCGGTCGAGGGCCGCGACGGCCCGGCCAACGCCAGCCGGCTGTGCGTCAAAGGCCGCTTCGGTTTTGACTACGTTCACCACCGCCAGCGTCTGCTGCGCCCGCTGGTCCGCCGTGCCGGGGTGGCCAAAGACGCCACGTCCACCCCCCGGGCCGGGGATTGGCAAGACGTGTTCCGCGAAGCGTCTTGGGACGAAGCGCTGGCGCTGGCCGCTGGCGGATTGACGGCGCTGCGCAGCCAGCACGGCCCGCGCACGCTGGCCGGTTTTGGCTCGGCCAAAGGCAGCAACGAAGAGGCCTATCTGTTTCAAAAGCTGGTGCGCACCGGCTTTGGCAGCAACAACGTCGATCACTGCACCCGGCTGTGCCATGCCAGCAGCGTGGCGGCGCTGCTTGAAGGCGTGGGCTCGGGCGCGGTCAGCAACCCGGTGATCGATGTGCAACACGCCGGCCTGATCCTGGTGATCGGCGCCAACCCCACGGCCAACCACCCGGTGGCGGCCACCTGGATGAAAAACGCCGCTGCCCGGGGCACCCAGATCGTGATGGCCGACCCGCGCCGCACCGATCTGGCCCGCCACGCCTGGCGCACCTTGCAGTTCAAGTCCGACACCGATGTGGCGCTGCTCAACGCGATGATCCACACCGTGATCGACGAAGGCTTGACCGACCCGGTGTTTTTGCGTGATCGGGCCAGCAACTTCGAGGCGCTCAAGGCCAATGTCGCCGGTTACAGCCCCGAGCGCATGGCGCCGATTTGCGGCATCCCGGCCGAGACCATCCGCGAGGTGGCGCGGGCGTTTGCCACCAGCAAGGCGTCGATGGTGCTGTGGGGCATGGGCGTGAGCCAGCATGTGCACGGCACCGACAACGCGCGCTGCCTGATCGCGCTGGTGTGTGTCACCGGCCAGATCGGCAAACCGGGCAGCGGCCTGCACCCGCTGCGCGGCCAGAACAATGTGCAAGGCGCCAGTGACGCCGGGCTGATCCCGATGATGCTGCCCAACTACCAGCGGGTGGACAACCCCGAGGTGCTGGCCTGGTTCGAGCACTTTTGGGGTTGCACGCTAGATCCTGAGCCCGGCCTGACGGTGGTGGAGATCCTGCACAAGGCGCAGGCGCCCGAGACCGATCCGCTCAAAGTGCGCGGCATGTACGTGATGGGCGAGAACCCGGCGATGAGCGACCCGGATTTGAACCACGCCCGCGCCGGCCTGGCTGGCCTGCAACACCTGGTGGTGCAAGACCTGTTCATGACCGAGACCGCCTGGCTGGCCGACGTGGTGCTGCCGGCCTCGGGCTGGCCCGAAAAAACCGGCACGGTGACCAACACCGACCGCATGCTGCAAATGGGCCGGCGCGCGCTGGACGCACCCGGTGAGGCCAGGCAAGACCTGTGGATCCTCCAGCAGATCGCCCAGCGCATGGGGCTGGACTGGCGCTACGAGGGCGAAGAAAGCGGCGTGGCGGCGGTGTATGAAGAGATGCGCCAGGCGCTGCACGGCGTGATTGCCGGCATCAGTTGGCAGCGGCTGGAGCGCCAGCACAGCGTGACCTACCCCTGCTTGAGTGAAGACGACCCGGGCCAGCCGATCGTCTTCACCGACCGGTTCCCCACGCCCGACGGCCGCATGCGGCTGGTGCCCGCCGACATCATCCCGGCGGCCGAGCGGCCCGATGCCGATTACCCGTTTGTGCTGATCACCGGCCGCCAACTGGAGCACTGGCACACCGGCAGCATGACGCGCCGATCCGAAGTGCTGGATGCCCTTGAGCCACTGCCCACCGCCAGCCTGCACGGCCAGGATTTGCAGCGCCTGGGGTTGCTGCCGGGTGATGTGCTGACAGTGGCCAGCCGGCGCGGCAGCATCGCGCTGGCCGCGCGGCGCGACGACGGCACGCCCACCGGCACGGTGTTCATCCCGTTTGCCTACGCCGAGGCGGCGGCCAACCTGCTGACGAACCCGGCGTTGGACCCGACGGCCAAGATCCCGGAGTTCAAATATTGCGCGGTGCGGGTGAGCGCGGCCTGAATTTGCGGCCACACACACGATGGTCTTTGCCGGCCCGCAGCAGCGTCGGGGGTGCCCGGCGCTGCCTGCGGTGCGTCGCTATTTTCGGGCCGATCATCGCGTAAGCTGCCGTGTGTCCAACCCCCATTCAACGCCTCGAACGCTGACGATGACCGCCAGCCCGGGCTGGCCCGAGTTGTTCAGGCAAATTTATTCGGCCTCGCCGTGGCCGACCTTGATGCTGGGCGAGAACGGCAGGGTTCTGGGCGCCAGCGACGAGCCCGGCAACGGCTTGACCCCGGGTGCATTGACCGCAGACCCATCGGCCGCAGACGCATCGACCGCAGACGCATCGCTGCGCGACCGCGCTCAGCATTACCTCAGTCTGCTGCGGGGCGACCCGCCCTGGTTGACCCCGCAAGAAGCGCACAGCCTGCGCACGCTGCCGTCGGGTGCGGTGCGGTGTGAGCGCCTGCACCTGCGTCGCACCGAGTGGGGGGCTTGCCTGGTGATCGTCGCTCAGCCCGATTTGCAGCCGCCGCAGGCCGCCGATATCCAGACCGCGCGCCTGGCGTCGCTCGGTTTTATGGTGGCCGGCGTATGCCACGAGGTGACCAACCCGCTCACCTCGCTGCACTCGATCGTGCAGATACTGCGTGCCGAGAAGCAGCCAAGCCAGGCGCTGCTGGACAAAGGCTTGGCCAATATCGCCGTCAACGTCAAGCGCATCCTGGACATTTCACGCCGGCTGGTGCAGTTCTCACGCGTCGGTGACGAGCCCCGCCTGCGCTTTGCGGTTGACGACGCGATCGAGGAAGCCGCCCATGTGTTGCGCCAGCAAGGCCGGCTGCAAGACATCGAACTACAGCATCAGCCTGACCCGGCCGCGATGGTGTTTGGCAGCATCGGGCAGGTGCGTGAAATCTTCTTGAACCTGTTCGTCAATGCGGCGCAGGCGATGGCCGGCCGGGGCCGGCTGCGTGTCGTGGCGCGCAGCGCCGGCCCGGTGGTCGAGGTGCTGGTGAGCGACAGCGGACCCGGTGTGCCCAGCGGCCTGACGCGCCGCGTCTTCGAGCCGTTCTTCACCACCCGCGCAGCGCAGTTGGGCACCGGGCTGGGCCTGGCGATCTGCACCGAGATTGCGCTGGAGCACGGCGGCAGCATCGAGCTGCGCAACCGCGCGCCCGAGGGTGCGCTGTTCTGCGTCACCCTGCCCAGGGGGCCGGTGTGATGCAACGCAAACCCGCCGACAGCCCATTGCCGCGCCCGGCCGCGCAGGTTCTGGTGGTCGACGATGACCGGGGCATTTGCCAGTGCGTGGAGATGCTGCTGGACCGGGCCGGCCACGCCAGCGTGATCACGCACCTGGGCGTTGACGCGCTGGCCCAACTCAAGCGCCGCGAGTTCGATCTGGTGATCACTGACCTGCGGCTGCCCGACGCGAGCGGCCTGGACATCGTCGCGGCGGTGAAGGCGGCGCACCCCGAGACGCAAGTCATTTTGATGACCAGTTTCTCGTCGGTCGAAAGCGCCATCGAAGCGCTGCGCCGCGGCGCCAACGATTACGTCATCAAGCCCTTTGACAACGATGACTTTGTGTTTTCGGTCGAGCGTGCCCTGGCTGAGCGCCGCACCCGCCACGAGAACGCCGCGCTCAGGCGCAACTTGAAGAAGGTGTTCACCCAGCACACCATCATCGGCGAGAGTGACGGCGTGAAACGCCTGCTGGCGATGATCCAGCGCGTTGCGGCCACCGAGGCCAATGTGCTGATCCAGGGCGAGAGCGGCTGCGGCAAAGAGCTGGTGGCGCAGGCCATCCATTTTGGCGGCAGCCGCGCGCAGCGGCCCTTTGTTGCGGTCAATTGCGGCGCGATTCCGGCCGACCTGATCGAGTCTGAATTGTTCGGCCATGAGAAGGGCGCCTACACCGGGGCCACCAGCGCGAGCGAAGGCCTGATCCGCGAGGCCAGTGGCGGCACGCTGTTTCTCGACGAGATATCGGAGATGCCACTGAACGCGCAGGTCAAGCTGCTGCGCGTGCTGCAAGAGCGCCAGGTGCGCCCGCTCGGCTCAAACCAAAGCTACCTCACCGACACACGCTTCCTCGCGGCGAGCAATCGCAACCTGAAAGAAAGCGCGGAGCGCGGCAGCTTCCGGGCCGACCTGTACTACCGCCTGAATGTCATCGCGATCCATGTGCCGCCCCTGCGCGAGCGCGGTGCCGACATCGAGTTGCTGGCGCGCCATTTCATGCACCAGTTCTGCCAGAAGTTTGGCAGCCGCGTAACCCGCATGCACAAGGAGTTTGTGGCGTATCTGCACCACCACCCGTGGCCGGGGAATGTGCGCGAGCTGCAAAACGTCATCGAGCGGGCCGTCATCCTGGCGGACTCCGATGTGCTGACCCTGAGCGATCTGGAAGAGATGATCACCACACCCGCCAAGGATGCCGGGGCAGTGGCGGCGCCAGAGGGCAGCGGCCTGCCGCTGTCGATCGAGGACTACACCAAAGAGATCATCACGCAGTACCAGGACCGGTACGGTGAGGCCGAGCTGGCCGCTCTGTTGGGCATCGGCCGCAAGGCGCTGTGGGTGCGCCGTCACCACTGGCATCTGTACCGGCCGACCGAGCGCGGCACGGCTGATATGCCTGGCGCAGCAGCAGCGCATGCCGACCCAGGCCCACCCGTGAACAAGTTGCCGTGAACGCCCTCAGGAGCCCACCGATGCCGAACGAGACGATTGAGACGACCGAGACGACCGAGCAGACGACGCCGTCGCAAATCTTGTCGGTGACGAACTTCTTTGGCCAGTTGACGCCGCCCCAGCTTGACCGCGTGGCCGCCCTGGCCACCGTGCAGGATTGCGCTGCGGGCCAGCAGGTCTACCGCGTCGGCGACGTGGCCCGCGAGGTCTATGTGCTGGTGCACGGCACGGTCCGGCATGCGATTGGCTTCGGCGGGCGCCATGCCAGCGTCGGCGACATCCTGCGCCGTGGCGAGTTGTTCGGTTGGGCTGCGCTGACGCCGCCCCGCAATGTGCGCATTGCCACCGCTTGCTGCCTGTCGCCATGCCGCTTGCTCGCCATTGACGGCGCTGGCCTGATCGTGCTGATGGAACACGACCACACGCTGGGCTATCGCCTGATGACGCAACTGAACCGGCTGATCACCGGCACGCTGACCTCGTTTGCCGGAGGCTAAACAAGGCTCACCAGCAACCCCGTGCCCACCGCAACACACAACAGCCCGACGCCCCGGCGCAGCCAGCGGGCATCGATGGCATGCGCCAGGCGCACGCCGACGGCCACGCCGAGCACCTCAAACACGGTGAGCAGCGCCGCCAGCCGCAAATCGACGCTGCCGTGCGCCAGATGCGCGGCGCTGCCCGAGACAGCGGCGACGATCTGAATCACCTGGCTGGCGCCGATGGCGCTCAG
>JANMKO010000193.1:0-6218 GCA_031372085.1 Betaproteobacteria bacterium | reverse complement strand
CCGAGCGCAGCGCGATCTACGACGAGCTGAACCGGGTGATCGCCGCGCTGCACCGGGTCGATCCGGTGGCGGTGGGGCTGGTCGGCTTTGGCAAGGTGGGCGGCTATGTGCAGCGCCAGGTCAAGCGCTGGACGCAGCAATACCGCGCTGCCGAGACCGAGCCCATTGCCGCTGCCGATGCGCTGATCGACTGGCTGCCGCAGCACCTGCCGGCCGAGGGCGAAACCCGCATCGTGCACGGTGACTACCGGCTCGACAACGTGATGTTCCACCCCACCGAGCCGCGCATCCTGGCCGTGCTCGACTGGGAGCTGTGCACGCTGGGTGACCCGCTGGTCGATTTTGCCTACCACTGCATGACCTGGCGCATGCAAAACGGCCCCACCACCCGCGGCCTGGGCGGGCAAGACCTGGTGGCGCTGGGCATCCCCGACGAGCCGGCTTACCTGCAAACCTATTTGCAGCGTACCGGCCACGCCGGGCGCCAGATCAGCGCCGACGAGTGGGGCTACTTTCACGTCTTCAACATGTTCCGGCTGGTCGGCATCTTGCAAGGGATCATGGCCCGGGCACTGCAAGGCAATGCGTCCAGCCCGCAGGCGCTGGAGGCCGGCCGCCGGGCCCGGCCGCTGGCCGACCAGGCCTGGGCCCTGGCACAAACCCTGTATCGGTGATGACAACGATTGCAGCCCTGGCAGCGTCGAAACCAGCAAAAACGTTGCAGGGCAGTGTCATTTGTAAAGAAGTTGTCGGAAATCCCGCTCAAGTTTGCCGGGCACGGTATTTCCGTCTTTACCATTTGACGCAAGAACCAGCAGGCTGAAGCCACCGGACGCGCCATTTGCCCGATCCGCCCGGCAGTCCGCACAGCGAGGGGTGGTTGGTGTGATGGGCACAAATTCAGCGGTGGCGGGGTTGGCGCGGCGCTGGCAGTCCCTGGGGCTGGCCGGTCTTGCCGGGTGCGCCACCCTGGCACTGGCCCTGTTGCCCGCTGCGGCGGTGGCCGCCGATGCGCAGATCGCCTCCCTCGTGGACAGCCCTGATCCGGTGGCCGCCGGCGGGCTGTACAGCTACACGATGCGGGTGGACAACAACGCCGTCGATGCGGCCACCAACACCCGGCTCACCTTCACCGTGCCGGCCAATGCCGTGTTTGTCTCGGCCGCACCGGCGTCACAGAACTGCGCGCCCGTCAGCGCCACCACGGTGCAATGCGATCTGGGCAGCGTGGGCGCTTTTGGCGCCGATGTGCGCACCCTCGTGCTCACCTGGCGGGCCACGGTGGCCGGGCCGTCGGTGGTCAATGCCGCAGCGCTGCTGTCGTCCGACAACGACGCCAATCCGGCCAACAACAGCCAGAACGCCACCACCACGGTGATTGCCGGCGCCAACCTGGGCTTGACCAAGACCGGCACGCCCGACCCGGCCATCGGCGGCGGCCCGGTGACCTATGTTCTGACCACCCGCAACACCGGCCCCAACGACGGCGGCCCGATGGTGATCACTGACAACCTGCCGCCGTCGGTCAGCTTTGTCTCGGCCAGCGGCAGCGGCTGGCTGTGCAGCCATGCCGGCGGTGTGGTCACCTGCAACCGCAGCGGCACGTTGGCGGTGGGCGCCACGGCGCCGCCGGTCACCGTGGTGGGCACCGTCAATGCGGCCGGCGGCACGGTGACCAACAGCGCCACCGTGGCGCCGGCCGCCGGGGGCGTGGCCGACCCCGACAGCAGCAACAACACCGCCACCGTCAACACGGCGGTGGTGCCGGGTGCGGATGTGCGCATCGCGCAAAAAATCGTCACCTCGGCCCAGCCGGCCACCGCCGGGCAAAACGTCAGCTTCCAGATCCAGCCGCGCAACAGCGGCCCGGCTACCGCCATCAACGCGGGGGTCAGCGATGTCTTGCCCGCCGGTTGGGCGTTTGTCTCGGCCAGCGGGCCAAATTGGACCTGCAGCAACAGCGGCCAGACGATCACCTGCAACCGCGCCAGCCTGGCGCCCGGCGCCACCGACAACATCACCGTCGTGGCCACCGCGCCCGACAACAGCGTGGTGGCGCCGGCCGGCAGCAACTACACCAACACCGCCACGGTGGCCAGCGACACGCCCGACCCCAACGCCACCAACAACAGCGGCACGGCCACGGTGCTGGTGCGGCCCGACGGCGCCGATTTGCGCTTGACCAAGACCAAAAGCCCCAATCCGGTGGCGCTGGGCAGCAACATGGTGTCGCTGGTCACGCTGACCAACGGTGGCCCGCGCGCCGCCACCGGCCCGCTGCGGGTGGTCGAGGCGCTGGTCGGTGAGGTGTTTGTCAGCGCCAGCGGCACCGGCTGGGTTTGTGTGCCCAGCGGCGCGGTGCTGGTGTGTGACCACCCCAACGCCGCCGGCCTGGCGGTGGCTGCCGCGCTGCCGGTGCTGCGCATCACCACCCAGGCCAGCAGCGCCGGGGTGGTCAGCAACCAGGCTTGCACCGGCAGCTCATTGCCGGCAGGCGCGGGCGCGGCGGCGGCGCTGCCGCCAGCCGAGGGCGACCCCAACCCGGGCAACGACTGCGTTACCGCCAATGCCACGTCCACCACCATCCGGCCCGATCTGGCGATCAGCAAGACCACCAGCACCCCCACGGGCGGCGACAAGACTGTCAGCGTCAGCGAGGCGTCGGTGACCTACACCCTGGTGGTGGGCAACGTCAGCCCGGGCGCAGACAGCGCCACCGGCGTGCGCTTCAGTGACACGGTGCCCGGCTTCATCGTCGGCCGCACCACGTTTGGCGCCTTCACGCCGGTGGTCTCGGCCGGCAATGCGGTGTTTTTGTGCAGCGCGTCGGCCGCCGGCACCGTCACCTGCAGCCAGACCGCCGGCACGCTGGCCCCGGGTGAGACGGTGACTTTGCCGATCACCGTCAACCGGCCGCTGCAAGACGGCGCCTTCACCAACACCGCGGTGGTGAGCAACACCCGCGAGGGCGACCCGAACAGCGCCAACAACTCGGCCAGCGACACGGTGCTGATCGAGCCCATCGCCGACGTGCAGATGCTGGCCAAGACCGTGCTGCCCACGGCGGTGCGGGCCGGTGAGAACGCCACCTACGTGATCTCGTTCCGCAACAACGGGCCGTCGCCGGCGCTCAACGTGCGGGTCAGTGACAGCTTCACCTTTCCGGCCGGTGACACCGGTTTGACGGTGGTGTCGATCACGTCACCGGGGCTGGCCTGCGCGCTGGCCGCCGGTGGCCAGATCAGCCCGGCCAGCCCCAGCTTTGGCTGCACGGTGGGCACGCTGGCCAATGCCAGCGCCGGCTCAATCACGCTGGTGGTGCGGCCCAACTTCATGCCCGGCAACCCGGTGCGCAGCATCGGCAACAGCGCGGCCATCACCACCGACAGCCGCGAGGCGCCCGATGGCAGTGACAACGGCAACAACCGCCAGGCTGCCACGCTGACTGTGAACCCGGCGGCGCTGAACCTGCTGCTCAACAAGACCGATGTGGTCGATCCGGTGCCGTATTTCACCGGCGCCACTTTTCTGGACTACCGGGTGGCGGTGAGCAATGCCGGGCCGTCCTACGGCACTGGCGTCAAGATCACCGAGACGATGACGCCACCGGCCGGCAAGCGGGTGCGCTTTGTCTGCGACACCGCCGCCGCCGGCAGCGCCACCTGCAACAGCCCGGCGCTGTGCTCGGCCGCCAACATCACCTCGCTGGCCGGCGCGCCGCTGGCCAGTTTCACCTGCGATTTGCCGCCCGGCAGTGCGGCCAGCGGCCCGGGCCGGGGTGAGCTGGCGTCGGGCCAGAGCAAGACCGTCTTTTTGCGCTTTGAGGCCCCCGACCAGCCCGCGCCCAACGGCGATGTCTTCACCAACACCGCCATCAGCAGCGCCAACGAGCCCGACACCAGCACCGGCAATGACCGCGAGGACGAGGCCACCACCACCCGCCAGCGCATCGACCTGCGGGTGGCCAAGACCAGCAGCGCGCCCAGCCTGGCGTTGAACCAGCCCTTTGTTTGGACGGTGACGGTGCAGAACCGCGGCCCGGGCAACTCTCTGCGCACCGATTTGACCGACACCCTGCCGGCCGGCGCCCAGTTGACCGGGCCGGTGACGTTTGTGCGCACCCTGCCGGCCGGCAACGGCACGTGCAACGTGGCCGGCGCGGTGGTGACGTGCCTGCTGGGCCCGCTGGACGCCAACGGCGTGGCCACCGTCACGCTGCCGGCCCGCTTCACCAGCCTGCCCGCCGGCGGCAATGCCAGCAACACCGCCACGGTGGACAACAACCCGGCCAAGACCGGCGGCCTGGACACGCCCGGCGGCAACAACAGCGCCGTCAGCACGGTGGCGGTGAGCCAGGCCGCGCTGTCGGGCACGGTGTTCGAAGACCGCGACCGCGCTGGCGCCAATGCCGGCACGCCGCAGGCCGCCGCCGCCGAGCCCCGGCTGGCGGGGGTGTCGATCCGGCTGACCGGCAGCGACGCCTTTGGCAATGCGGTGGACTTGAGCACCACCACCGACGCCAGCGGCAACTACCGCTTCGATGCGCTGGCGCCGTCCAGCGCCGCCGGCTACACGGTGACCGAGACCCAGCCGGCCGGCTATGTCAACAGCCCAGCCAGCCCACCGGCCAGCGGGGCGGGTGCGCCATCGGCCGGTGGCAGTTATTCAGCCGGTGGCTTGAACGGCGGCGCCACTGGCAACTCCAGCCACAGCGGCGTGGTGCTGCTGGCAGCGGCCGGCCCCGGCAACCCGGCCACGCAGTACAACTTTCCAGAGCTGCGGCAGCCCAGCCTGTCGGGCAATGTTTACCTCGACAGCAATTTGAGCGGCGTGCGAGAGCCCGGCGCGGATGCCCCCATCGCCGGGGCCACGGTGCGCCTGCTGGACGCGGCCACCGGCGCGCTGGTGGCCAGCGCCACCACCGACGCCGCTGGCGCCTATTCGTTCAGCAACCTCGATCCGCTGCGCCTGTACACGCTGGAAGAACCGCTGCCCGCCAGCCCGGCCAACCTGGGCAACGGCCCGGTCAACCCCGGCCTGGTGGGGGGCGCGGCCTGCGCCAGTGGCTGCACTGCCCAGCCCGACAACCCGGCTGCCGGCACCGATCGCATCAGCGCCATCGACCTGGGCCGGGGTGTTGACGGCACGGCTTTCAACTTCGGTGAGCGCCCGCGCGCGGCGATCTCGGGCACGGTCTACATCGACATCAACCGCAACAGCGCGCTTGACCCGCTGCCGACCGACGGCCGCATCCCCGGCGTCACGCTCACGCTGGTGCTGGGCGCCAATTGCAGCGGCGCGGTGCGGGCCAGCACCACCACCGACGCCAGCGGCAACTACAGCTTTGCCGATGTGACGACCGGGCTGACCTACACCGTCTGTGAAGCCCAGCCGGCCGGTTACCTGACCGCCGGTGAAAACCCCGGCGCCAACGGCAGCAGCGCAGCGGCCAATGCCATCACCATCAGCAACCTGCCACTGGCCGGATCGGCCGGCAACCACTTTGCCGAAATCAACAACTCACCCGACCTGCGGGTGGCCAAATCGCACGCGCCGGCCCTGTTCACCGTCAACAACCTGGCGCGCTATGCGATCAGCGTGCGCAATGCCGGTGAGGTGGCCACCAGCGGCGCCTACACCGTCAGTGACCGCCTGCCGCCGGGCCTGAGCCTGGCCGCGCCACCGGCCGGCGGCGGCTGGCTGTGCGGCGGTGTGGTGGGCGATTCGGCTTTCAGTTGCACCAGCAGCACACCCATCGCCGCCGGTGCGCGCGGCGCGGCGTCGATCACGGTGGCGGTGAATGTGGGCGCCCAGGCGGTATTGGCCTCGCCCGTCAACAACGCGGTGCTGGTAGACGGCGGTGGTGAGATCGACGCGCGCCGGCCCAGTGATGCCGAGCGTGCCTTGTTCAACGCCAACCCGGCCGCGCTGCCGTTGTGTGATGCAGCGCTGCTGCACAAGGTCTGCCGCGACCCCGCGCCGGTGCAACTGGCCGCAGCCGTGTCGGGCGTGGTGTGGTTTGACATCGGCAGCGCCAGCCGGCTGCTGGACGGCGGCGACAAGCGCCTGCCCGGCTGGGCGGTGGAGATCGTCGACCCCGCCACCGGCGCCGTGCTGACCAGCGCCACCACCGGTGCCGACGGCAGCTACCGGGTGGCCGATCTGGTGCCCGGCGTGGCGCTGGCGGTGCGCTTCCGCGACCCGGCGTCGGGGGTGGT
>JANMKO010000396.1:0-1637 GCA_031372085.1 Betaproteobacteria bacterium | reverse complement strand
GCCGGGGTGACCGACCGCATCCGGGTGCGGTCGGTGGTGGGCCGGTTTCTGGAGCACACCCGGGTGATCTACGTCCGCTGGGGCCCGGGTGACGACGACGAGGCGCTGTACCTGTCATCGGCCGACTGGATGGGCCGCAACATGTTCCGCCGCATCGAGATTGCCTGGCCGGTGCGCGACGCCGCGCTGCGCCAGCGGGTGATCGATGAATGCCTGGTGCCCTACCTGCTGGACCGCTGCGACGCCTGGGCCCAGGCCAGCGATGGCCGCTACCAGCGTGTGGCCGACTCGGGCGCCAGCGCCCAGGCCGCGCTGACGGCACGCTACATGACGCGCAGCGCGCCCCTGGCTTGAGGGCGCCGCCGGTGGACTTGATCCTGTGGCGCCATGCCGATGCCGGTGAGCCGGCCGACGGCCAGATCGGCCAGGCCCCTGACCTGCTGCGCCCGCTCACCGCGCGCGGCGAGAAACAGGCCCGGCGCATGGCCGACTGGCTGAACGGTTTTTTGCCCGACAGCACCCGCATCCTGGCCAGCCCGGCCCGGCGTTGCCAGCAAACGGCTGACGCGCTGGGCCGCAAGGTGCGCACGGTGGACGGGCTGGCGCCCGGCGCGGCGCACACCCTGGCGCTGGCGGCGGCGCGCTGGCCCGACAGCCGCGAGCCGGTGCTGCTGGTGGGCCACCAGCCGATGCTGGGCCAACTGGCGGCCTACCTGATGGCCGGGCCGGCCACGCTGCACAGCCCGCCGTGGGCGGTGCGCAAGGGGGCCGTGTGGTGGCTGCGCCACCGCCAGCGCGAAGGGCCGAGCGAGGTGGTGCTGGTGTCGGTGCGCACGCCCGAGAAACTGTGATGACGGCCGTTGGTTGACGGCCCGGCGTGGCCGCATGCGGTGGCGACGTTGGCCGAAACCCGTCAATCGGCCGCCAGCACCAGCTTCGGGTTGTCTTGCCGGGCCCAGTTCTCGGCCTCTTCGCGCAGCAGGTGCATGGTGCGCAGGTGGCTGTCGGCCCAGGCCGCGCGGTAGCCCAGGCGGGCTTGCCGGCCGTCGCGCCGCAGGCGCAGCGCGAGCGGGTCTACCGCGCCCCGGGCATGGCATTTGATGACGGCCAGCCGCAGCGCCAGCACCTGCCAGGCAAAGCGCTCACTGCACAACTGCGGCTCGATCTTGCGCAAACCGCCGCGCTGGCCCAGCACCAGCTCGCCGATGCGGCGCTGCTGGCTTTGTGAGAAGCCGGGTGCGTCCACATGGCTCATCAGGTAGGCGCTGTGGCGGTGGTGGTCATGGTGCGACACCATCAGCCCGATCTCGTGCAGGTCACAGGCCCAGCCCAGCTCTCGCAGGGCCTCGCCGTCGTCGGTGCCCACGCTGTGTTGCGGGCCGGTTGGCTGGGCGTTGGCTGGTGCGCTGGCCAGCCCGTTGTGCAGCACGGTCGGCAGCACAGTCGGCAGCACCGTGGCCAGCAGCGCCAGGGCCACGCTGCGCACCCGGGCGGCCTGGGCGGTGTCCACCTCAAAGCGCGCCTGCAGCGCGGCCACCGATTGGTCACGCAGATCACCACCCCCGGCCTGCCGGCGCGCCGCATGGCGCTCATGCAGGTCGATGATCACGCCCTGGCGCAGCGCGCCCTTGGCCGGC
>JANMKO010000390.1:0-3040 GCA_031372085.1 Betaproteobacteria bacterium | reverse complement strand
TGGGCGCGCCGGGCGCCGGGGGCTCGATGCCGGCCATGCGCTCAAAGATGGCGCGGTCCAGCTCCCACGACAGCAGCGCCGACAGGATGTTGCGGTGGCTGGACACCACGCCTTTCGGGTGGCCGGTGGACCCGGAGGTGTACAGGATGGTGGCCGCAGCGTCGGCGGCGATGGTGGCCGGGGGCATCGGCACGGGGTGCAGCACATCACCCAGCGCGTCGGTCAAGTCTTTCAACACCACCACGCCGGGCCACGGCCGGTTTGGGCGCACCGCCAGAATCTGCAAACCGGGTAGCGCGGGCACGGCGGGGCCGCTGGGGCTGGGGCAGGGGGTTGGGGTGGGGGTGGTTTGGGCCACGCCCGAGAACAGCCGGTCCAGCCGCTCGGCGTCGGCGAACAGCACTTTGGCGCCGCAATCGGTCAGGCCGTAGACCATCTCATCGGTCTGCCAATGGGCGTTCATCGCCACGGCCACCGCGCCGATCGACGTGATGGCGGTGAACGCCAGCACCCACTCGGGGTAGTTGCGCATCGATATCGCCACCCGGTCACCGGGCCGCACGCCGCCGTGCTGCACCAGCACCTGGCCGATGCGCGACGCCGCAGCCCAAGCCTGGGCAAAGGTGAATTGCTCGTCCTGGTAGACCAGAAACGGCAGGTCACTGGCCGTGGCCTCGAACAGCACGCGCAACGAGCCCGGCGCCTGTTTGAACACCCGCTGGGTCTGGCCATTGACCCACTCGTCCACCAGCGCATGCGGCTGGCCGGGGCCGGTGAGAAAGTCGATGGCCTGCTGTCGGGTGATCGCTGTCATGGCGGTAGGGGTGCGGGTGGGTGCGGGTGGCGTGGGCCAACAAAGTCAGCGGCCTTTGAAAACCGGTTCGCGCTTGTCCACAAACGCCCGGGTGGCCTCGCGGTGGTCTTCGGTCTGGCCGCAGTGGATGTGGTGGGTGGCCTCCAGATCCAGGCAATCGTCCACATCACCGTGCATCGCCCGGTTCAGGTTTTCTTTCATGTAGCGGTAGGCCACCGTCGGCCCGCTGGCCAGGCGCAGCGCGATCTCTTGCGTCTTGGCGGCCAGATCCTCGGGCGCGCACACCCAGTTGGTCAGTCCCAGCCGCAAAGCCTCATCAGCGCCCACCCGGTCCGACAAAAAATACAGCTCACGCGCCTTGGCCGAGCCCACCAGTTGCGTCAAAAAATAGCTGCCGCCGTAGTCGCCCGAGAACCCGACCCGCGCAAACGCGGTGGTCAGGATGGCGTTGCTGGCCATGATGCGCAAATCACAGGCCAGCGCCAGCGCCAGGCCGGCACCGGCGGCCGCGCCCGGCAGCGCGGCCAGCGTGGGCTTGGCCATCTTGAACAATTTGCCGGCGGTGGCGCGCTGGTTGGCACGCTGGCGGGCAATGGCCTCGTCGATCGTGACGGCGCCCACCGTGCCGTCGCCGGCAGCGGCCATGCCTTTCACGTCGCCGCCGGCGCAAAAGCCCTTGCCGGCGCCGGTGAGCACGATGCACTTCACTGCCGCATCCAACTCGGCTGCCGCCAACTGCTGCTGCAAGGCCAGATTCATGGCCCGCGACATCGCGTTGCGGGCCTCGGGGCGGTTCAGGGTCAAGGTCAGCACGCCGGCGTGCAGCGTGGCAAGCAGGTCGGGGGTGCCGGTGTTGATCGTGGTGGCGGTCATGGGCGGTGCTCCTGGTTTTGCCAGCCGGCGGCGCCGATGCAGCAGCCGGGGCCGTGGCGGGCCATGGTTGGCGATGAACGATTGTGGACAGCCCGACCCTCTGCCGGCTGTGCCGGGCGTGACAGTCAGCAGGCCAGCAAGCCAGCCAGTCGGCCAGTCAGCCCCGGGGGGGGCCGGCCCCCCCGCTGGCGGCGCGGCCGCCCAAAAAAAAAGCGCCCGCAGGCGCCTTTCGGGCCGTCGCGCCGGTTCAGCGCATCGAGCTGCGGCGCCGGGCGGTGCCCAGCACCGCCAGCAGGCCGGCCGCCAGCAAGGCGTAGCTGCCGGGCTCGGGCACCGGGTTGTAAACCACGTTGTCGAGCTGGTGGTCAGCACCGCCGAGCGAGAACGAGGTCACACCGGCCTGGTTGATCACAAAGGTTTGCAAACCCGACGCCACCGTGACCATCAAAACGCTGGAAAAGGTGCCGACGCCGTTGGTGTAGCTGAATTCAATCGACGGGCCGGATGCTGCGTTCTCGGACTCTGCCAGTTGCAGCGACACCAGATCGAATGTGCCGCCGCCGGTGCGGGTGACCACCATCGGCATGGTGTCGTCCACTTTCAGCAGCGTGGCGCCGCCTGGGTCGGCGTTGAAGGGATTCGCCGAGCCCCAGTGGTTCAAATCATTGACGATGGTGGAGGTGAAGGTCAGCCCGTTGGAGCTGTACACCATGCCGGTGCCGGCCAGCCCGTCGGCCGGGCCGATCAGGTCATTGAAATTGACCGTGGTGGCGGCTTGTGCCAGCCCCGACATTGAACTGATCGAAACAGCCGCCACCAGTGCAGCGCTTGCCAGGATTTGCATGATCTCTCCTTCGAGTTGAACAGTTTGCCCAGTGCGCACAAAGCCGACGCAGACCCCCTGCGCGCCGGGTCGCGGCACCAGGCAACCCGGCGCAACACTACACCTGCGCACCCCGCGAGGGCAAGACCCGGCCTCTGTCGCTTTAGGGAGGCTTGTCACCGGCGCTGGCCAGTCGCCCAGGCGGCAGGGTGCGGCCGGCGCGGCGCTTACGATCTGGCCAGACCGACCCGCAAAGCCCACCGATGCCCGGCACCCCCCGCTACCCCCATGTCTTCGCCCCGCTCGACCTGGGGTTTACCCGGCTCAAAAACCGCATCCTGATGGGCTCGATGCACACCGGTCTTGAAGAAGCCGACAACGGCTTTGTGCGCATGGCCGAATACTTTGCCGAGCGCGCGCGCGGTGGCGTGGCCATGATCATCACCGGCGGCATCTCACCCAATGACGAAGGCGGCATCGGCAGCAAGCTGTCCACCCCGGCCGAGGCCGAGCAGCACAGGTTGATCACC
>JANMKO010000320.1:0-12460 GCA_031372085.1 Betaproteobacteria bacterium | reverse complement strand
AGCCCTTTTTGCGCCGGGCTGAGGTTGAAGGTCTCACTGATGAACGGCGCCATCGCCCCATTCAGCACCCAGATGCAGCAAGAAAACGCAAAGTAAAAAAACGACGCAAACAGCGTAGGCGCATGGCCGGCGCGCAAGAAGACTGAGAACTGGGACATGGTGTGGGCGGGTTGGGGGATGTTTCGGGGCAGCTTCGGGGCAGCGTTGCGGGCAGCGTTACGGACAGCTTTACCGGGCAGGTGGGGTCTGGCCCCCAGCAGCCCGGCCCAAGCACCGGGTGGCCTCACCCTGCCGTTGCGGCGGCAGCGCGGGGTCGCCAGCAGGCAACACCCCGGGGGGCGTGCCTGGCCTTGCTGAGGCCATCCAAGAGGGCGGGTGCGCCGTTGCACCCGTCACCGTCGAGTGCAAGAGCCATGCCCGTCTCTGGGCAACACCGATGCACACCGCTGAGTGGCGTCGTGGGCGCACGCCTGAAGCGGCCGCTGCCCGCTGCCCGCTGCACCACCCTGCCGCCCAGCACTGCCACGACGACTGCTTTTTTTTCGCTGGATGCCAACCAGGCCGCGTTGCGGCAGGCCCGGCACGCCGCCGGTGTTGCGCCGCTGCTGCGCGGGCAGGCGGCCGGCGCGATGCCTCAGCTTGGTGCTGACCCGGGCGGGCGGCGGGCCCGCGATGCCGATTTTGGTGCACCGCAACAGATCGTCGGCCTGTGGCCGCAGGCGCGGGTGCTGGCTTGGGTGGCCGACGCGGTGGCCCGGTGGCCCGGTGGCCCGGTGGCCCGGTGGCCCGCCATGCCCGTCACACCGATCGCGCTGCCGGCCGAGCCCGCGCCCGGCGCGGCGTTGCTGGCGCCTGGCGGGATGCCGGACTCACCGGTGCCTACGAGCACCGCCTGCCGGTGATCACGGCGTGATCTTTGCGGTGCGCTTGGCTGTGGGCTCCGGCGCGCGTGCTGGCGCGCCATTCGGCGCGTGGTTCGGCGCGCAGTTCGGCGCGCATTTCGGCATCAACCAAACTGCGTATCCATGCCTTCCAGCAGCTCGTCCAGCACCGCCAGCAGGCCGGCCAGGTTCACCGGTTTGGTGAGGTAGTGGCGGGCGCCGGCCGCCAGCGCCTGCTCGATGCCGGCCGGTGTGGCGTCGGCCGAGACCACCACCACGGGGATGTCGGCGCACAGCGGATCACGCTGCAACTGGCGCAGCAGCTCCAGCCCGTCCACATCGGGCAGGTGCATGTCCAGCAGGATCAGGTCAGGCCGCTGGGTGCGGATGGCCACCAGGCCGTCCAGCCCGAGTGTGGACACCGCCAGGCTCACCTGCGGGCGCTGCAGCAGCATGCCGCGCATCACCTCCACATTGGTTTCGTTGTCCTCCACGTAGTGCACCCGGCGGTGGCGGTAGCGCTGGCCGCCGTCGTCATCGGCGGGGCTGCCCGCCGGTGCGTCGTCGCGCCCGGTGGCCAGCGGCAACGTGAGCACAAACGTGGCGCCCTGGCCCTCGGTGCTCTCGGCATGCAGCTCACCACCCATCAGCTCGGCCAGCCGGCGGCTGATGACCAGGCCGATGCCGGTGCCTTCGGTGTCGCTGCTCTCACGGCCCAGCCGGTTGAAGGGCTGGAACAGCTCGGCCATCTGCGCCGGGCTCAAGCCCAGCCCGGTGTCATGCACCCGGATCTCCAGCCGCTGGCCGGCCAGCGCACGGGCGTGCACCGCCACGCTGCCGCCGCGGGTGTTGTACTTCACCGCGTTAGACAGCAGGTTGCTCACAACCTGCTTGAGCCGGGTGGCGTCGCCCAGCACCGGCGGCGTGGCCGCGCCGATGTGCACCCGCAGCGTGATGCCGCCGGCCACCGCCGCCGGCTCGACCATGCTGATGCAGTGCGCCACCAGCGGCGCCAGATCAATGGGCACCGGGCTGAGTTTGAGCATGCCGGCGTCGATGCGCGACAGATCCAGCATGTCGTTGATCATCTCCAGCAAATGCCAGCCGGCGCCCAGCACGTGGGCCACCCAAGCCAACTGGTGGGTGGCCAGCCGGGGCCGTTGGTCAAGATCGAGCAGCTGGCCAAAGCCCAGCATCGCGTTCAGCGGCGTGCGCAGCTCATGGCTCATGCGCGACAGGAAATCGTTTTTGGCCTGGTTGGCGCTTTCGGCCAGCTGCCGGCCGTGCTCGGCTTCTTCGCGGCGCAGCTGCTCGGTGATGTCCTCGATCACCGCCACCAGGCGCTGCTGTTGGCCGTCCGGGCCGCGCAGCACACGCCAGTTCATGCGCACCCACAGCGTCTGGCCGTCGCGGTGGCGCAGCCGGCTGCGGCTGTGCACCTCGGGCAGCTCGCCGCGCAGCAGGCGCCCCAGGCTTTGCGCCAGCTCGGCCCGGTCATCGTCATGGGCCAGGTCACCGATGGTGTGCTGCGCCAGCTCGTCGGGGCCGTAGCCCACCATCTCGCGCAGTTTGGGGTTGGCGTCACGCACCCGGCCGGCCAGATCGGCGTAGAGGATGCCGATCGGCGCGTGGTCAAAAATGTTGCGGAAGCGCTGCTCGCTCTCGCTCAGCGCGGATTCGGTGCGCTGGCGCTCGGCCACCTCGCGCTGCAGGTCGGCGGTGCGCTCGGCCACCGCCGCCTCGATGCGCCGGGTGCGGCCGGTCACCGTCAACAACAGCGCGGCCAGCATGCCCGCCGACAGCAGGCCGACGGTGGAAAACAGCCAGGCATTGGCATAGCCCGCATCGGGCACCTGGCCGAGTGAGGCGTCGATGCGCAGCAGCCACTGCTGGCCGCCGATCTGCACGCCGGTCTCGTGGTGCAGGGCGCCGGGCGCCGCCAGCTCGCAACCCGCCGTGCCGGCCAGCCGGCGGCGCACGGCCTGGGGCTGGCGATCAACCAGGCACCAGGCCAGGTAGCGCGGTGCGTCGCGCAGCCCGGCGGCCACGCTGCTTTGCAGGCGCAGCGAGACAAACACCACGCCGCGCAGCGCCGCCGCGCGTGCCGACAGCGCCGGCTCACCGGCATACAGCGCGCGGTAGATCACCACGCCGGTCTGGTCGCCGGTCTCCTGCGTCAGGCGAAAGCCGGCGGTGGCGGCCGGTGCGTCACTGAAGGTAGCTTGCCGGATGGCCTGGCTGGCGGCGGGCACCGACAGCACATTCAGGCCCAGCGCGGCGGCGTTGGTGGCGCTGGGCTCGATGAAGCGGATGGCCATCACATCGCTATCGCCCGCCGGCAGCGGCGCCGACGCCGACGCCCCGCCCGGGCGGTCAAACACCGCGTAGGGCTGCTGCAACTGCGTGGCGGTCGCGGCGTTGAAGCGCACCACGTCGCGGCGCGCCACGCGCTCGATGTAGCCCAGCGCCTGCACCTGCACCGGCAGCGCCAGCCAGGGCTGGGCCACCCGGCGCATTTCTTGCGGCGAGACTGAGCCCGAGCCGATGAACAGCCCGTGCAGCGCCTCCAGCGCGTACAGCGGCTGCTGCAAATCGGCCTGCAAGCTGGCGGCGGCGGCGTTGGCATCGCGCTCAAACACAGTGCGCGCGCGCTGGGTGTCCCAGCGCGTCACCAGCACGGTGCCGGCGGCCAGCAGCGCGGTGGCCACCAGCAGCGGCAGGCCCAGCGTGATGCGCCGCGCCTGCCAGTCGGCGCGCGGCCGGCCGATCAGCGTCAGCGTGATCGGCGCGCCGATCAGCACGCCCAGCGTGTCGCCGCCCCACCACGTCCACCAGGTGAAGGCGCGGGCCGCACGAGGCACCACACCGGCGGCCGACAAGACCAGCGTGCTCAACGTGGCATTCAGCATGCAGGCCAGCACCCCGCCCAACAGGCAGAAGGCGGCCACGTCACGCGGCTCGACCAGCGCCACCGGGCCGGGCCGGCGCCGCCGCACCAGCGTGGCGCCCAGCAGCGCCTGCAACGCCGCACCCAGCGCGATGACCAGTGGCAGCAGCCCGGTTTGCAGATCGGCCACCGCATGCAGCGCGCCCAGCGGTGAGTTGACCAGGTACGCCCCCAGCGCCACCCCGGGCACGGCCCGCCCGCCGTACACCAGCACGGCAGCCAGCGCCAGCCCGGCGCCGGGGTAGAGCGGCGACGCCACGCCGGGCGGGATGGCCAGCAGCAGCGACAACTTGCCGGCCAGCAGGTAGGCCAGGGCGGTGAGCAGGGAGGGCAGCAGCCAGCCGCCTGCGGAACCGATGGGTTGTCGGTGCGGGCCATGCTCACGGGTCTGTACCCGCGTAAAAGCATTGGGAGCGGGATCGGGCAACACAGTTGTGCCGGCGTCAACCGGCGTTATTGAGACAGCAGCGGCAGTGTGCATTCAAGCGGTCTACCGCCGACAACGGCGGGCACGCGGGATCAACCGATGAGCCGGCGCAAGCCATCCCTGAACTTGCGAAAGCTGGGTGAGGCGTTTTTATCAAGCACCATCAGCGGCCCGATTTTCGCAGCCCATTCATGCTTGATCTGCCCTGGCAGTGGCCAACCGGCTTTTTTGAGGGCGGTCGATCCTCCGGGGTGCACCGCATCGGCCAGCAACTCCCAGGTGTCGCAGGCACTGTCTTGTGCATAAAGCTGCAAGATACTTCGCTTGGCGCGCGGATAGGCGCCCATCAAAGCGGCAACATCGCCCAGATACCAGGCTTCAATTTCTTCGATGGCCAGGCGAAACATCGTGGTGGGCCGCGGATTGCAGGTTTCAGCCAGTGTCTTCAGCTCGTCCAGAAAAATCTTGCAATCTCGCTTGTCCGCATCGATCACGATGACCACGGCATCCATGCCCGGTGTTTTGCCCAGCCCTGGCAAGACTTGCCGTAACCGGTCCAGCAAGATGCGCTTGGACGGGTCGGCCCTGGCATTCAAGTTCTTGGGGATGCGACCCATGCCTTTGTACGAGGTCACTCGCCAAGTGTGGCTTTGACCTTGCGGCCCGAGAATTTGCGGCAGCAAGATGTCCAGCAGCCGGTGGCCTGAGCTGTCCTCGACCAGCAACTCGATGTGCATGGTCACCTCGCATCCAGGTAGTCGCTATACCACAGGCCGCCCAACGGCAGACCCGCATCCACCAGGTTGCGGACAATCTCCAGATCGGAGGCTCGGCGCACCGCCGAATAGCCGTCAGTGCCCTTTTCGAGAATCCACACCTCATCGGCCGACAAGGCATCGACAAAGTAAGGCTGGTGGGTGGTGACGAAGATTTGCGGCGCGTTTTTTTTGCCGGTGGCATGCGCCCTGAACTCTTGCGCCAGCGCCTCCAGCAGCTTGTGGTACAGGCCGTTTTCGGGTTCTTCGATGCAAATGAACGGCGGTGGGTCAGGGTCTTCCATCAGCAGCAGGTAGGCAAACACCTTGAGCGTGCCGTCGGACATCTGCTGGGCATAAAACGGGTCGTCGAACGAGCCGTCGTTGAAGCGCAGCACCACCCGCTTGTCCACCGTCACCTCGGTGTCAATGCTTTTGACGCCCGGAATCTTGGCGGCGATGCGCGCCAGGATCAGTTTGAACCGGTCGCGTTGCTCACGCTGCTGCATGAACTGCACCACATTGCCGATGTTGTCGCCATGGCTGTTGAGGTGTTTTTGCGGGCCGGCTGACGGCAGGCTGCGGGCGGCATCGGGGTAAAAGTACGACAGATACCAGCCTTTCAGAAAGTCTCTGAACTGCTTGATTCGGGGGTGTTCTTTCAGCGTGCCCAGTGTGGCGATGCCCAGTTGCCGCAGGTCAGTGAGTTCAACGGTCTCTTTGGCAGTGTCTTCTTCACCTTCTTTGGCTTGGAGTGCCTCATTACCGGCCCACACCGTGCCCTTGCCATGTTGCAGCCGCAAGAACGGGTAAGGCCGGCCATGGGTTTGCCCCTTGCGGCGCTGTTTTAGCATCTCTGATGCCACAAACGGTCGGCCAGATTCGTCCAGCGCGATGGCCAGCTCATAGGTCATCGGGCGCTCGCGCTTGGCCTCGCGGTAGTAGATCTCGAACCGGATGGCGTCCTGGCTGCCTGATGAGCGCAAGCGCTCGAAGCCGCCGCGCTGCTTCATGTCGCAGGCGGTTTCCACATCGTGCGACAGGCAATCGGCGACAAAGCCGAAGGCGTCGAAGAGCGTGCTTTTGCCCACGCCGTTCTTGCCGATCACCACGGTGAAGGGCGTCAGCGGTGCGCCGGCTTGCTGGCTCGATAGCCTGCCCAGCGTGACATCGTGCAGTGCGCGGTAGTTCTGAACCCGAAAACCTTCGATCAGCGCCATACGGCTTTCCTTGCCCTGGGGTTACAGAATGGCCTGGCCGCCTTTGCCCCAGCACGCACCCTCACACATTGAACAAGAAGTTCAGCACATCGCCGTCCTTGACCACGTAGTCTTTGCCCTCGGCGCGCATCTTGCCGGCGTCCTTGGCGCCTTGCTCGCCCTTGAGCTTGACAAAATCATCAAAGGCAATCGTCTGGGCGCGGATGAAGCCGCGCTCAAAATCGGTGTGGATCACGCCCGCCGCCTGCGGCGCGGTGTCGCCGATGTGGATGGTCCAGGCGCGCACCTCTTTGACGCCGGCGGTGAAATAGGTTTGAAGCCCCAGCAGCTTGAAGGCGGCGCGGATCAGCCGGTTCAGCCCCGGCTCGGTCTGGCCCATCTCGGCCAAAAACAGCGTGCGGTCGTCGTCGTCCATCTCCGCCAGCTCGGCCTCGGTCTTGGCGCAGATGGCCACCACCGGGGCGTTCTGCTGGTCGGCGTAGGCTTTCAGCCGGTCCAGAAACGGGTTGTTCTCAAAGCCGTCTTCGGCCACGTTGCCGACAAACATCGCCGGCTTGGCGGTGATCAGGCACAGCGGCTTCAAGATCACCCACTCCGCTTTGCTGAAGCCGATGCCGCGCACCGGCTGGGCCTGGTCAAGCGCGGCCTGGCACTTTTCCAGCACCTTGACCAGCGCAGCGGCCTCTTTGTCGTTGCCCGAGCGCGCTGCCTTGACATAGCGGTGCAGGCTTTTCTCCACCGTGGCCAGGTCGGCCAGGCACAGCTCGGTCTGGATCACCTCGATGTCGTCGATCGGATCGATGCGGCCGGCGACGTGGATGACGTTGTCGTCCTCGAAGCAGCGCACCACATTGACGATGGCATCGGTCTCGCGGATGTGGCTCAAGAACTGGTTGCCCAAGCCTTCTCCCTTGCTGGCCCCGGCCACCAGGCCGGCGATGTCGACAAACTCGACGATGGCCGGCACCACCCGCTCGGGCTGGACGATGGCGCTCAACTGGCCCAGGCGCAAGTCAGGCAATTCGACCACACCCACATTGGGCTCGATGGTGCAGAACGGGTAGTTCTCGGCCGCGATGCCGGCCTTGGTGAGGGCGTTGAAAAGGGTGGACTTGCCCACATTGGGCAAGCCCACGATGCCGCATTGCAGGCTCATGGGGGGGCTTTCGACAGGGACTGGGGCGGTTGCGCAAAGGCTGCGCAGCCCCAAAAAGGCGATTTTATTCGGCCCATCCCGCGCCAGACCGGGTTTCTACAATGCCCTGCAATGACAACCCTCGACGTGTGCATCCGTGGCAGTGGCGCGGTCGGCCTGACGCTGGCGCTGGCGCTGGCGCGGCAGGGGCTGCGGGTGGGTTTGACGGGGGCCGCACCGGCGCCAGCTGCTGTCGAGCCCCGCACCGACGTGCGGACTTACGCGCTGAACGCCGCCTCACGCGCCCTGCTGGTCGAGTTGAAGGTCTGGCACGCCCTGCCGGCCGACGCAGTCACCCCGGTGGACGACATGCACATCGAGGGCGATGCCGCAGCGGGCGGGGCAGCGGGCGGATCGCTCGATTTCTCGGCCTGGGCCCAGGGCAGCGAGGCGCTGGCCTGGATCGTGGACGCGGCCGAGCTGGACGCCGCGCTGCGCACCGCCGCCCGGTTTGCGCCGCACCTGGCCTGGCTGCCGGCCCCGCTGGCCGATGGCCTGCCGGACGCCGGTGGCCTGCCGGATGCCGGTGGCCTGCCGGACGCCGGTGGCACCGCGCTCACCGTGCTGGCCGAAGGCCGGGCCTCGGCCGCCCGGCAGGCGCTGGGTGTGCGGTTTGACGTGATGGCTTACGGCCACAGCGCGCTGGCCGCCCGGCTGGTGGCCAGCGCGCCCCATGCCGGCGTGGCCCGGCAGTGGTTTTTGGCGCCCGATGTGCTGGCGCTGCTGCCGTTTGACCGGCCCGCGCCCGGCCACAGTTTTGGCCTGGTCTGGTCACTGCCCACCGCGCGCGCGCTGGCGCTGCAGGCCGCGCCGGTGGCCGAGTTCGAGGCCGCGCTGGCCCAGGCCACCGGCGGCGCTGCGGGGGTGTTGACGCTGGCCAGTGAGCGCAGCAGCTGGCCGCTGGCGCTGGCCCAGGGCGATGTGCTGTGCGGCCCGGGCTGGGCGCTGGTGGGCGACGCTGCGCACCTGGTGCACCCGCTGGCCGGCCAGGGTCTGAACCTGGGCCTGGCCGACGTGGCCGCACTGGCCCGGGTGATCGCTGCGCGTGAACCCTGGCGCGCCCTGGGCGACGCCACCCTGCTGCGCCGCTACGCCCGCCAGCGCGCCGGCCCCACCCGGGCAATGGCGCTGGTCACCGACGGCCTGCTGCACCTGTTTGCCCAGCCGCAGCCGGTGCTGCGGGAACTCCGCAACCGCGGCATGACTCTGCTCAACCACCTGCCCCCGCTCAAGCGCTTGTTGACAGCGCGTGCGCTGGACGCCTGACCGGCCGTGCTGTTTTTTGGCCCACCCCACCCTGGACCTTCGATGAAAGCCTTTCCCTTTTCCCGCGTCACTGGCGCCGTGCTGGCCCCCTTGCTGGTGGGCCTGCTGGGCGGGCTCAGCGCCAGCGCCGTGCGGGCCGACGAGGCCACCATCCGCAAAAACCTGGCCGAGCGGCTGCCCAACTTCCCCAAGATCGACGAGGTCAGCAAATCCCCGCTGCCCGGGTTGTTCGAGGTGCGGCTGGGCACCGACATCGTCTACACCGACGAGACCGGCAACTTCTTGATCCAGGGTGCGCTGATCGACACCCGCAGCAAGGTGGACTTGACGCAGGCCCGCATCGACAAACTCACGGCCATCGACTTTGCCAGCCTGCCACTGAAAGACGCGGTGCTGGTGCGCCAGGGCAGCGGCGCGCGCAAGGTGGTGGTGTTTGCCGACCCGAATTGCGGCTACTGCAAAAAGCTGGAGCGTGACTTGCTGGCGCTCAAAGATGTCTCGATCTACACCTTTCTGTACCCCATCCTGGGGCCGGATTCCACCGTCAAATCACGCGACATCTGGTGCGCCAAAGAGCCGGCCAAGGCCTGGCGGGCCTGGATGGTGGACGGCCAGGCGCCCACCAAGGTGGCCGGCACCTGCGATGCCGGCGCGCTGGAGCGCAACACCGAAATGGGCAAGAAGTACAAAGTGCAGGGCACCCCCGCGCTGGTGTTCGAGGATGGCACCCGGGCGCCCGGCGCCATCCCCGCCGCGCAGATCGAAACCCGCATGGCAGCCGCGGTGAAAAAAGGCTGATCGGGGCTGGGCGGGGTGGCCGGCAGCAGTGGGTGGTGCCGGTCGGGTAACGGCTCTTTGCGGAATTTTCTGGGTTGCGGGAATGCGGGCGTTCAACGGCTCGGGCGGGCGTGCCGGGGCGGGTTGCCGTGTTTTGCTACGTGTCCTCCGACGCCGGCCGCCAGCGGCCGGCGTCGGAGGACACGTAGGCATCCGGTCACCCGGTGGCCTCGGCCTCGCACAGGACAGTAAGCGCATCACATTGACGGCGCCAAACCCGCTCGTCGCAGCGCCCGCAACGAGCCGGATGCTGACAAGCCATAGCCGCTTGTTTCCACCCAAGCCCGCTGTCGCCAGCAAGCCGGCTGGCTGAAGTCAAGGCCCCGCCAGCGCCCGCCCACCGGGTCACAATCACCCGCCATGAGCCCCGCCGCCAGCTACCAGCCGCCCGTGTCTGACACCGCCCGCCGGCTGGGCCACCTGGGGCTGCTGCCGTTTGTGCTGGGCGCGGCGCTGGTCTGGGTGGTCAATTCCGAGGCCCATCCCTACGCCACGCTGGCGCTGTCGGCCTACGCGGCGGTGATCGTGTCGTTTCTCGGCGGCATTTATTGGGGGCTGGCCTTCCGGCACAGTGCGCCGCCGGCCGTGCTGTTTGTCTGGGGCGTGGTGCCGTCGCTGATGGCCTGGGTGGCGGTGATGATGCCGGCGTCGGCCGGCCTGGTGGTGCATGGCGTGATGTTGCTGGTGTGCTACGGCGTGGACCGCCGGCTCTACCCCGGCCAGGGCCTGGCGCGCTGGTTGACGCTGCGCTTCCAGCTGTCCACCGTGGCATCGCTGTGCTGTTTTCTGGGCGCGGCCGGCACCTGAACCGGCGCCGGCCCCTTGTGGATCCACCCTTGCTGCGAGCCCGGATGATTGCCTACCAGATCAACATCGCCGATGTGCACAGCCACCACTACCAGGTGACGTTGACAGTGGCCCAGCCGGCGGCCGAGACGCTGGTGTCGCTGCCGGTGTGGATCAACGGCAGCTACATGGTGCGTGAGTTTGGCCGCCACCTGTCCGCCCTGACGGCACGCCAGGGCCGGCGCGTGCTGGCCGCCGAGCAGACCGACAAAACCAGCTGGCGCCTGCGCTGCAGCGGGCGCGGCGCGCTCACCATCCGCTACCGGGTGTATGCCTTCGACACCTCGGTGCGGGCGGCGTTTCTCGACCCCCAACGCGGCTTCTTCAACGCCAGCAGCCTGTGCCTGCGGGTGCACGGCCACCACGCCGATCTGCACCACCTGCGCCTGGGCCGGTTGCCCACCGGCTGGCAGGTGGCCACGGCCTTGCCGAGTGCGCCCGGCGCGCAGGCGCTGGCCTTCGAGGCGGCGGATTACGACGAGCTGGCCGACCACCCGGTGGCGCTGGGCCGGTTCTGGCGCGGCAGCTTCGTGGCCGGCGGGGTGCCGCATGAGTTTGTGGTGGCCGGCGCGCTGCCGGGCTTTGACGGCCAACGCCTGCTGGCGGACACGCAGCGCATCTGCGGGCAGCAGATTGATTTTTGGCATGGCCACGACGGCAGCGCACCGCCGTTCCAGCGCTATGTTTTTTTGCTCCATGCGGTGGCCGACGGTTACGGCGGCCTGGAGCACCGGGCCAGCACCGCGTTGATCGCGGCGCGGCGCGATTTGCCGCGTGCGCTGCCGCCGCACCAGCGCGGCGACGGCCAAGGCAGCGGCGTGTCGGACGGCTACAGCACCTTGCTGGGCCTGGTCAGCCATGAATACTTTCACACCTGGAATGTCAAACGCCTGAAGCCGGCCGAGCTGGCGCAAATCGACCACCAAGCCGAGAACTACACCGAGCTGCTGTGGTTTTTTGAGGGCTTCACCTCGTATTACGACGATTTGATGCTGCTGCGCTGCGGCCTGATCGACGTGGCGCGCTACCTCACGCTGCTGGCCAAGGCGATCAACGGCGTGGCGGCCAGCCCGGGCCGGGCGCTGCAAAGCGTGGCCCAAGCCAGCTTTGATGCCTGGGTGAAGTACTACCGCAGCGACGAGAACACGCCCAACGCCACCGTCAGCTACTACCTGAAGGGCGCGCTGGTGGCGCTGGCCTTCGACTTGAGTTTGCGCCAGCACGGCGCCAGCCTGGACGACGTGATGCGTGGGCTGTGGGCGCGCAGCGGTGCCGGTGAAGGCGCGCCGGACGGCCGCCCCGCAGGCGGCGCCATCACTGAAAACGACATCGCCGAGGTGTTGGCGCAAGTGGCGGGCCGGCCAATGGCCGACGAGCTGCGCGACTGGGTGCACGGCACTGACGACCTGCCGCTGGCTGACCTGCTGCACGGCATCGGCGTGCAACTGCGGCCCGAGCGCGCCGGCTTTGCCGCCAGCCTGGGCCTGCGGCTCAGCGAGGGGCCGGTGAGCGGGGTGCAGGTCAAGACGGTGCTGTACGGCAGCGCGGCAGCGGCGGCGGGGGTGTCGGCCGGCGATGAGTTGCTGGCGGTGGACGGCTGGCGCATCCGCCGGCTGGACGAGGCACAGGCGTGGATCGGCCGCGACCAGCCGTTTGAGCTGCTGCTGGTGCGTGACCAGCGGGTGCTGGCGCTGACGGTGCGGCCCGATGCGATGTCAGCGCTGAGCGAGACCGTCTCGCTGCACCTGCAAGACAAACCCGGCCGCGCGGTGGCCGAGCGCCGCCGTGCCTGGCTGGGCGCCTGAGCGCGGGCTGCGCAAACCGCAGCGCGTGCATCCACCAGACAGTCGGCCTGGATCAGATCGCCCGGTCGGCCGCAGCAGGCCACTGGCCTTGCTGATCGTGGCCGTGGTGGCGGCCCATCTGCTGCTGGCGGACGGTTTTTTTGAGCAGCGTGTGGGCTGGGGTGCAGGTGACCGGCCGGCGCCCCGCATCGACGTGGCATTTGTGCGGGCGCTGGTGGCAGCGGCGCCGCCGCCGGCCGGTGCGGCGCCGCCGGCAGTAGCTGCGCCGGCCCGCCGGCCGG
>JANMKO010000318.1:0-14842 GCA_031372085.1 Betaproteobacteria bacterium | reverse complement strand
GCCAGGGCGTAGTCCAGCAGCAGGGTCTGGCTGGCGCTGGCGCTGCTGTCGCGGCTCACCAGCTCACCCGACCGGGCCACTTTTTTCCACACCACCTGGCGCAGCGGGTCACCACGCCGGTAGGCCCGCACGCCTTCGAACTCACCGCCCGTGCCGCTGCGCGCGGGTTGCGCACCGGCGCCGCTGGGCTGGCCGGGCGGCAGCGGTGGCGCGGGCACCTCGGGCGCCGGGTAGACGAGGGCCTGCGCCGCCGGCCGCCACACCGTCCAGGCGCGAAACAGGCCGAGCGGGAAGTGCGTCTCCACCAGCAAACTGGGCAGGGCGTGGCGGCCACGGGTCATTGGCTGGAAGCGCAGCCGCACGCTGGCGCTGCCCTGCGCCGGCAGATCACAAAACGCCATGCCGTGGCGGCGTGCCTCGTACAGGCCCAGGCCCACGCCGTGGCGCTCTCGGCCCGGGTTGTCGATCACCACCTCCAGCGTGGCCGGCTCACCGGCAAACACCGGCGCCGGCGCCTTGATGCGCAGCACCAGGCGGCGCAGGTTGCCGTGGGTCTGGTGCATCGACACCAACGCCGCGCCACTGAGCAAGAAGGTGAGCGCAAAACCCAGGTTCAGCTGGTAGTTGATCGACGCCAGCAGCATCACCGCCAGCGTGATGCCAAAACCCCAACCGGCCTTGGTGGGCAGGATGTACAGGTTGCGCTGGGTGAGGGTGCAGCTGTCGTCACGCGGCAGCCGGTTCTCGAACCAGGCGCGCATGCGACGCGCGATCATCGGGGCTTCGCCCCTTCCCCCTGCCAGGGGGAAGGCTGGGATGGGGGTTGGGGTGCCAGAGCAGTCCCACTGGCATTGGCGTCCGCAGTTTCGACCCCCTCCCCAGCCCTCCACTTCGCCGCTTGCATGCGGCTCAGATTCGCCAGGCGAGAGACAGGACGCAGGTCCTGTCTCTCGTCCGGGCTCATCCCCCTGCCAGGGGGAGGGAGAAAACCGCCACGTGACATCACGGCAATCCCACCGCCGCCACCATCGCCCGCACCTGCTCTACCCGGCCCCGGCCGGCACTGGCCACCGGCACCAGGCGGTGCGCTGCGGTCTGCGGCAGGATGGCCTGGATGTCGTCGGGCGCCACATAGTCACGCTGGGCCAGCAGCGCGCGGGCGCGCGCCGCGCGCAGCACGCCGATGCCGGCACGTGGGCTCTGGCGGTCGACAAACCATTGCCCTGACCGGGTGGCGGCAATCAGCGCCTGCAAATAATCCAGCAGTGATTCGGACGCAAACACCTGCTGCACGGCGGCCTGGGCCAGCACCAGCTCGGCCGGGTTCATCACCGCGCCCAGCCGGGCCACCAGGTGGCGGCGGTCCTCGCCGGCCAGCAGCGCACGCTCACTGGCGCGGTCAGGGTAGCCCAGCGTGATGCACATCAAGAACCGGTCGAGCTGGCTCTCGGGCAGCGGGTAGGTGCCGAGCTGGTCACTCGGGTTTTGCGTGGCGATGACGAAGAAGGGTTTGGGCAGCGGCCGGGTCTCGTTGTCCACCGTCACCTGCTGCTCTTCCATGGCTTCGAGCAGCGCGCTCTGGGTCTTGGGGCCGGCACGGTTGATCTCGTCGGCCAGCAGCACCTGGGTGAAGACGGGGCCGTGGTGGAAGGCAAACGCCTCTTTGCTGCGCTCAAAGATGCTGACGCCAATCAGGTCAGACGGCATCAGGTCGGCGGTGAACTGCACGCGCGAGAACTTCAAGCCCAGTGACACCGCCAGTGCATGCGCCAGCGTGGTCTTGCCGACGCCGGGCACGTCTTCGATCAGCAAATGGCCACCGGCCAGCAGGCAGGCGATGCCGTCGTCGATCTGCGGCTGTTTGCCGACAATGATCGTGCTAATCTGGCTTGAGAGCCGCTGCAAACGCTGCGCAAGGGGGGTGTCCGCCATGCAAAGCACCATACCGGAAAACGATTCGAGAGCCGCATGACCACTGCCTTCTACAGCCACTCCGAGTGCCGTTTGCACGACATGGGCGAAGGCCATCCCGAGTGCCCGCAGCGGCTGGACGCGATTGCCGACCAGTTGCTGGTCTCGGGCTTGTCCATCGCGCTGGACGCCCGCGACGCGCCGCTGGCCACGCTGGCGCAAATTGAGCGCGCCCACTCACCGCTGTACGTGGCCGAGCTGCGTGAGTTCATGCAGCAAGTGCAGCAAAACGGCACCTCGCGCTACCTGGATCCAGACACGATGGTGTGCGCCGGCACCTGGCAGGCCGCGCTGCGCGCCGCCGGGGCGGCGGTGGCGGCCACCGACGCGGTGTTCAACGGCGAGGTGGAGAACGCTTTTTGCTCGATCCGCCCGCCCGGCCACCACGCCACCCGCACCGCGTCGATGGGCTTCTGCTTTTTCAACAACGTGGCCATCGCCGCCCGCCATGCACTCGATGTGCTGGGGCTTGATCGGGTGGCCATCGTCGATTTTGATGTGCACCACGGCAACGGCACCGAGGACATCATTGCCGGCGACGAGCGGGTGCTGATGTGCAGCTTCTTCCAGCACCCGCTGTACCCGGGCAGCGGCGCGGTGCCGATGGGCACCAACATGGTCAACGTGCCGATAGCGCCGTACACCCGGGGCCCGGCAGTGCGCGAGACGATCGACGCGATGTGGATGGACCGGCTCGACGAGTTCCGCCCGCAGATGGTGTTCATCAGCGCCGGCTTTGATGGCCACCGCGAGGACGAGATGGGCCAGTTGGGCCTGGTCGAGGCCGATTACGAGTGGATCACCCGGCGCATCAAGGCCGTGGCCGACCGGCACAGCGGCGGGCGCATCGTGTCGTGCCTGGAGGGCGGTTATGCGTTGTCGGCGTTGGGCCGCAGCGTGGTGGCGCACTTGCGGGTGCTGGCCGACGTCTGACCCACCACCGGCGGCGGGCGGCCAATGCCCGGAGGCGTCAAGACGCCCCTGAGACAATTCGCGTCAATGAAAGACGCTGAATCGTTTGCAGAATTCTGGGCCGCGCTGACCCAGCCCACCGCGCTGGTGGGGCTGGCGGTGCTGGTGGCCTGCCTGGCCGTGGCAGGGTTGCTGACCACCCGCTTGCGGCCGCGCGGCGGGGCGCCGGGGATCTGGTTCGGCACCCGGGGTTTTGACGGCGTGCTGTTTCCGCTGCTGGCGCTGGCGCTGGCGGTGCTGGCCCGGCAGCTGATGCGCGGCCACCTGCCGGTGGCGGTATTCCAGCTGGCGGTGCCGATGCTCGTCAGCCTGGCACTGATCCGCATCTCGGTGCGGGTGCTGCATGCGGCGTTCCCGGGCTCGGCGCTGGTGCGGGCGGTCGAGCGCACGGTCAGCTGGGCGGTGTGGGTCGTCACCGTGCTGTGGATCACCGGCCTGCTGCCGGTGCTGCTGGACGAGATGGACAGCATCCGCTGGAAGATCGGCGGCAGCCCGGTGTCATTGCGCAGCCTGGTTGAAGGCGGCTTGAGCGCGGTGGCGGTGATGCTGCTGATGCTGTGGCTGTCGGCCACCATCGAGGGCCGGCTGCTGCGCGCCAATGGCGTCAACCTGAGCGTGCGCAAGATGGCGGCCAATGCCACCCGGGCCGTGCTGCTGCTGGTGGGCTTGCTGATCGCCATGTCGTCCGCTGGCATCCCGCTGGGTGCGCTCAGCGTGCTGGGCGGTGCGGTGGGCGTGGGCATCGGCCTGGGCCTGCAAAAGCTGGCGTCCAATTACGTCTCGGGCTTTGTCATCCTGGCCGAGCGCTCGCTGCGCATCGGCGATGTGGTGAAGGTGGACAACTTCGAGGGCCGCATCAGTGATATCAGCACCCGCTACACCGTGATCCGCGCCGCCAACGGGCGTGAATCGATCGTGCCCAACGAAATGATGGTCACCCAGCGGGTAGAGAACTGCTCATTTGCCGACCCCAAAGTGGCGCTGACCACCGTGGTGCAAGTGGCCTACGGCACGGATTTGCCCGCGCTCAGCCCGCAACTGGTGGCGGTGATGCTGACGGTACCGCGGGTGCTGGCTGACCCGGCACCGGCGGTGCAACTGTCGGCGTTTGCCGCCGACGGCCTGGAGCTGACCCTGGTGTTCTGGATCGCCGACATGGAGAACGGCCAGGGCAATGTGCGCAGCGATGTCAACCTGGCGCTGCTGGGCGTGCTGAACGCGGCGGGCATCGAAATCCCGTTCCCGCAGCGGGTGTGGCGGGCGGTGCCGCCGGTTGACGTGGCGGTTGATGGGCGGACCACGGCGCCGATCACCCGCCCGGCCGCCCTTTAAAGCCAGTACCCCTCGCGGCCATAGGCGTCGTGCAGGCGCCGCTCGTAGTCACGGTCCACCGTGGCCGATTCGTCGTATTCGGGGCTGGCCTTCACCTGCTCGCGGGTGAGCTGGGTGTACACGGTTTGCTCGGCCCAGTCGATGCGGTCGATCCAGTGCGTGGCCAGCAACACCTTCTTGCCACCCGGCCACCAGTTGCGGGTGTCGATCACCAGGTAGCGGATGGCCCAGGAGGCGTCGTCAAAGAGAAAATCCTTGACATGGCCGATGCTGTGGTCGGCGGCCTGGATGTTGTAGCCCGTCACCACGTTGCTGCTGCGCAGGTGCACGTCTTCAGCCGGCACCTCGACGGCGTGGGCGGCCATCTCGGCCTCGCTGCCGGCCAGCGGCAGGTTGGGCGGCAGCAGCGGCAGCGCGCTCATCGACCACAGCTCACCGCCGGCCCAGTACTCCGGGTAGGCGTAGTAGCTCAGGTAATCCCGCTCATGCTGGCGTGACACCGGTTTGTGGGTGTCGATGTCGGGGCTGTTTTCCACCTGCTGGCGGGTCAGCGAGACGTCGATGGTCTTGCCCGACCCCACCGGCTGGCGCACCGCGTAGGGCGATATCAGCACCTCGCGGCCCGACAGCCAGGTGCCGGTATCCACCACCAGATAGCGCACGGCCCAGGCATGGTCATCAAAATAGGCTTGCTTGACATGGCCGATCTCGCCGTCGGTGGCGGTGAGGGTGGAGCCCGAAAGCTGGCTGAGTGCGTTCAACATGGCCTTACTCCTTGAGGTGATGCAAGAAGTGCAGCTTGCGGCGCGGGCCCCAAGCCGGGTGTAGGACGACCGGCCTTCCGGGCGCAGGCCGGGCCCACCTTGTGTGGCCCCTGGCGCTGGCCTGCGTCAATCGTCAGCACGCAGGCCGGCCGCCCACAGCGTGGCCGCTGCGTCGAACATCGGCGCCCGGGCCAGTGCGTGGCCGTCGCCAGCCAGGCGCACCCAGACGCCGGTGTCATGGTGGCTGCCGGGCACCAGATCGGTGCTGCGCTCGGCCAGCAGCCAGGCCCGCAAAGCCGGGTAGTGCTGCGCATGGCGTTGCCGGGCCCAGGCCAGGCCCACCAGATCGGCGTAGCCCTCTTCGCGGCGGGCGGCCTGCATGTCGGCAAACAGCGCGCGCCAGGCGGCGCCCAGCCCGGTGGGCACGTAGGCGGCAAAGCCGGCCGGCAGGCCGTACCAGGCGCCGGCCAGGTAGCGCCGGCAGTGGCCCAGCTCATGCGCGGCCATCAGCTCGAGTGTGGCGCCCAGCAAGCCGGGCTCGATGCGGTCCAGCGTGGCCTGGGCCTGCGGGTTGCCGCGCATCGACAGCACCAGCTTGCAGCGGCCGTCGACAAAGGCCAGCGCCAGCGGCGCAGCGCCCGGCGTGGGCTGGGGCTGGACGACGATGTCGAGCGGCAGCGCACTGGCGCGGGCAAACACCACCACCGGCCACACGCCTTGCAGCCAGCGCTGCTCCAGCGCGGTGAGCTTATTCGCCGACCCGACCGCCGATCCGCCCGCCGGATCGCCCGCCAGCCCGCCCGCCAACCCGTCCGCCAACCCGGCGGCCCACCCAGCCGACGCCAGCAGCAGTGCGGCGGCGGCCCCGGCGATGGATCGGCAAAGCGTCATGGTGCTTTGAATGTCGTCTGCGAGAGGCGGGGTCTTGAGGGGCCGTGCGCGGGTAGCGCGCCAAAGTGTGCGTGTTGCCACAGGCGCGGCACCTACCGCGCTTCGGGCCGCCCGCTCAAAGCATGTTGATGGGCGTGGGCACGCCCAGCAGCAGCCGGCCGGTGAACTCGAAGCTGGCGTCGTTGACCATCATGTGCTGCGTGGCCACCTGCACATTGCGCAGGCAGCGCTGCAGCGGTGCGCTGGCAAACACCGCGCCGCCGCCGGCCAGCGTGTACAGCCGCACCACCAGCGCGGCCGAGGTGTGCACCGCGTGGCTGGCGGCCAGCCGGATGTCACGCCGCAGGGCCAGCGGCAGCGGGTTTGCGGCCGGCTTTGCGCACGGGTCGGCGCACGGGTTTGCGGCCGGCCTTGCAGGCGGATTGGCGGCGCGGCAGGGGTGCGCGTCGGCAGCTTGCTCGGCCAGGTGGGCGGCCTGCCAGGCCGCGTCGATGCTGGCCAGCAGGTAGGCGCGCGCGGCTTGCAGGCTGGCCTCGGCCTGCGCCACGGCGGCCTGCACCGTGGCCTTGGCAGCCAGCGGTTTGCTGCCGGTTTGCGGCACGCTGGGGCGGGCCTGATCGATGAAGGCATCCAGCGCCTCGCGCGCGATGCCGGTGGCCACCGCCGCGATGGCCAGCGCCAGCAGGCCAAACACCGGGAACCGGTACAGCGGCGTGTCGATGCGCGGCCCGTCAAACAGGCTGGCGCTGCGGCCCAGCGGCACAAAGGCGTCTTGCACCTCAAACTCACCGCTGCCGGTGCCGCACAGGCCAAAGCTGTCCCAGTTGTTGAGCAAACGCACCTGGGCCCGGTCAAGCAGCACCGACACCACCCGGGGCGTGCCGTCCGGCAGCAAGCCGGGCTGGCCGTCCGGGCCGATCAACAGGCAGCCAGCGGTGATGATGTCGGCGTTGTGCGCGCCCGATCCCCAGGCCCAGCGGCCGCTCACCCGCAGGCCGGCCACACCGCCCTGCTCGGTGGCCACGGCCCGGCCACGCGGCGCAAAAACGCCGGCCGCCTTCAGCGTGGGCCGGCTGAAGACGGCGCGGGCGTCGGACTCGGGCAGGTAGGCGGCCAGCACGCTGGCGGTGCAGGAGATCAAGCAGCACCAGGCAGCGGCGGCGTCGGCCCGGGCCAGCCGCTCGATGACGTGCACAAAGCTGGCCGGCGCGGCCTCGAAGCCGCCGTAGGCCGCCGGTGTGAGCAGCCGGTACAGGCCGGCGTCGGCCAGCGCGTTGGCAATGTCTTGCGGCAAAAAGCGGTTCTCTTCGATCTCGCGGCTGCGCCCGGCCAGCGCCACTGCGGCGCCCTCGGCGGCCTGCATCAACGCCCCATGCTGGGCCGATTGCAGCGCGCAGGGCGGGCGCGACGGCAGGTTGGGCGAGCACAGGGGCGCTGAAGTGGGCCAGCACGTCGGCGCCAGCGTTGGCAAGGGCATCGGCATGCGGGGCTCCGGCAAGTGGCAGGTGGCAGGTGGCAGGTGGCAAGCCATGATGCCCGCGCAGCCCGGGGCCGGCCTCGGGTCTGGCCCGCCCTGTCCCTAAACCGGTGGGCGGGTTCGGCCTGCTGCGTGGGTGGTGGGCCTCAGCCGGCCAATGCGTTGGCGGTCTCGCCGCCTGACCCGCTGGCAGTCTCGCTGGCGGTCTCGCTGGCCGTGGTGCCGGCCGTGCCGCCGGCCGTGGCGCCGGCTGTGCCGCCGGCCGTGCCGCCCAGACCCGCCTGCGCCCGGTCTGCCGCCAGCAGGCGGTCCAGGGTTTGCGCGCTGACGCCGTAATACGCCTTCAGATCAGCCACCTTGGCCCACAGCGCGCTGCGCTGGGCGGCAGTGGGCGGCGCGGCGCGGCGCACCGCCAGCACCATCTTGTTCTTGCCGGTGTGCTCGGGCGAGATGAACTCAAACACCTGCGCGTCATAGCCCTCGGCCTGCAGCAGCAGCGCGCGCAGTGCGTCGGTCAGCATCTCGGCCTGCTCGGTCATGTGGATGCCGTGGCGCAGCATCGGTTGCAGCAGCGGTGGGGCCGTCATCTGCGGGCGCAGCTCTTTGTGGCAGCAGGGTGAGCACAGGATGATGGCCGCGCCGGCCCGCACGCCCCGGTGCATCGCCACGTCGGTGGCGGTGTCGCAGGCATGCAGCGCGATCATGATGTCGGTGCTGGCGGTTGGCGCCCCGGCCTGCTGGCCCACGTCACCGGTCTCGAAGCGCAGGCCGGCCAAGCCCAGCCGGGCCACCACGGCGTTGCAGAGTGTGGTCAGGTCGTCGCGCAGCTCGATGCCGGTGATCTCAGGCACCCGGCCGGCGGCTTGCAACTGGTGCTGCACCGCAAACGTCAAATAGCCTTTGCCGGCGCCGAAATCGAGCACCCGCACCGGCAGTGCCGGGTCACGGCCGGCCAGCGGTGACTGGCCGATGGCATGCGCCAGCACCTCGACAAACTTGTTGATCTGGCGCCATTTGCGCGCCATCGCCGGCACCAGCCGGTGCTGGGCGTCGGTGATGCCCAGCTCGGCCAGAAACGGCGTGTGCAGCGCCAGCGCATGCTGCTTGCGGCGGTCATGGGCGGTGGGTTCGGTGGGCTCGGCGGGCGGCGGTGCGGCGCTGGCGGGGGTGTCGGCGCGGTGCGTGTGGCCTGCGGCGCCGGTGGGGGGCGTGCCGTCGGCCGGGGGCCGGGCGGCCAGCTTGCCGATGCGCAAGCCCCACTGGCCTTTTTTGCCCAACGCCAGCTGGGTGTCGTGGCCGCGCGTCACCAGGTGGGCGTGGGCAAATTGCTGCTGCACCAGGCGGCTGATCTCTTGCATGGCGTCCAACAACGGCAGGTTCTTGGTGATGTCCTTGGTGCGGTGGCGCCAGACCAGCGACAGGTGGCCCACGCCGCGCAACACCACCCGGCGCGCCAGCAGCTTGTCGAGCGACGGCTCGGCGCCGTGCGGCCGGCCCAGCGTCAACTGCACAAAGCTGTCGTCGGCCAGGCTGTGCCGCAAGCGGTGGATGAACTGCTCGACCTCGGCCGGGACGGGGGTGGCGCTGTCGGTGGCTGGGTTGGCGGACGGATTGGCGGACAACCTTGCGGACGGGTTGGCGGACGTACTGGCAGACGACATGGCGGACGTACTGGCAGACGACATGGCGGATGTACTGGCGGACGACTTGGCGGACGGGCTGGCGGACGGGCTGGCGGACGGGTTGGCAGAGGCATTGCGCATCGGCCGATTGTCCGCGCCCCGGGTGGGCGCTGTGGGCGGATCGGGGGCCTGGGCAACCGTGGGTGGGCGGGTCGGCCAGCCGGGTGGGGCGGCGGCCGACGGCCGGCGGCCGGCCGGCCGGCACCGCATCATCGCGCCGGGGCCGGGTGGCGCGCGGCCTTGGCGCCGGCCTTGGGTTTGCGCGGCTGCGCCTGCTTGCTGGCTGCCTTGCTGGCCGACTTGGCAGCCGATTTGCTGGCCGCTTTGCTGGCCGCTTTGCCGACCGACTTGCCGACCGCTTTGCCCGATTTTGAGCTCGCCGATGGGGCCTGTGCTGGCACCCGGGCATCCGCATCGGGCGTCAGACCCAGCCAGCCCAGGCAGGCGGGCTGCTGCAGGGCCTGCGCCACCGGCCGGTAGCGTTGGCCGGGCGGCCGGCCGGCAGACGGCGCCACCGGCTGGCCCTCGAAGCAGGGGCCCAGCGACTGTGCGCCGGGGTTGAGCGGTGCACCGGGCTGGGCCAGGCGGTTGATGTCACGCAGCGGCGCGTCACCCAGCTGCGGGCGCAGGGCGGCCACCAGGCGGTGGGTGGCCAGCGGGGCGCTGATCGGGCCTTCGCGGCGCCCCTGGCCCGCCGGCAGCAGCAGGCGCCGCAGCACCGCGTCCAGCCCGGGCTGGCCCTGGGCGCGCAGGGCGCTGTGCCATTGCAGCGCCAGCCATTCGCCGCTGGCAGCGGCGTCGTGGCCCTGCGCGGCGCTGTGCTGGGCGTGCTGCTGGGCGTAGCGCTCGATCTGGCGGTTCAACACGCTGGCGTAGTCGGCCGGCGTCCAGCGGCCGTCGCGCAGCAGCAGGCGGTGCGCGTAGTAGGCGGCAAAGCCGTCGCGGAACCACGCGCGCAGCGCCTCGTCCTGGCGCCCGGCATGCACCAGCGGGCCAAAGCGGTCAGGCACCCAGGTGCGCACCACCGCCTGGGTGATCAGCGCGTCGAAGTCAGCGCCGGGCAGGGCCAGGCGGGTGGGCGCCTGCAGGGCCAGCGCCTGGTGCCAGGCGCTGGCCGCCGGCGCGGCGGCACCCGGCAGCAGCAGCACCAGCAACGGCGGCGTGGCGGTGGTGCTGGCGGTGGCGGTGGCGGCGGCGGTGGCGGCGGCGGCGGCGGTGGCGGCGGCGGTGGCGGTGGCGGTGGCGGTGGCGGTGGTGGTGGTGGTGGTGGTGTTGGTGTTGGTGTTGGTGTTGGTGTTGGTGTTGGTGTTGGTGTTGGTGTTGGTGTTGGTGTTGGTGTTGGTGTTGATGCTGGTGATCGTGTGGGCGTTGGCGTTGGCGTTTGCTGCGCGGGCGGCGGCGCGCGCGGTGGCCGCTGTGGGCGCGGGCGCCGCATCGCCCCAGAACAGCCGCTGGTCGGCCAGCGCCTGCGCCGTGGCCTGGGCCAGGGCGTTGATGCCAAATCCCCAGGCCGGTGCACTGGGCCGCACCACCGTCAGCGTGGCGCCGGCCGACGCCGCGCCGGTGGTTGCCGGCGCCGCGCCGTCGGGCGGCCAGAGGTCGAGCGCGCCACCGGCGTACAGCGCTTGCTGCACCCGCTGACGCAGCGGCAGGGGGCTGGCCGGCAACCGATACAGTGCCGTCGGCCCGTCAGCAATGCCGTGGCTGCTGGCCCAGCGCGGCACGGCCGGCGCGGCGCTGCCGGGCGCCGTCGTCAAGCCGGTGAAGGCGATGCAGGCCGTGACCGGCTGGCGCTCGTCGGTCTCGTCGGGTAGCGGCAGCACCGCCTGGCCGGCCAGCGCAAACCAGGTGGCGGCCAGCTGCACATTGCCGCCGCTGCCGGCCAACTGAACATGGCCGCCGCTGCCGGCCAACTGCACATGGCCGTCGCTGCCGGCCAACTGCACATGGCCGTCGCTGCCGGCCTGTGCGGCCCAACCGCTTGCCCGTCCGCTGGCCAGATCGCTGGGCAGATCGTTGGGCAGATCGGTGGATGGGTCGTTGGCCAGATCGGTGGATGGGTCGGCGCGTGCATCGCCAGGCAGATCGGCGCGCGCCTCGCTGGCCCGGTCAGCGGGCGGGCCGCTGGCCGGACCGGTGGGCGGCGTGAGGCGCCAGCGCAACTGCACCCGCTCACCCGGCGCATGGGCCACGGTGCGCAGCGTGGCGTCAGCGGCCACGGCTTGCAGCCGGGCGGCGCCGCCGCCGGGCACCTGCTCATCGACGCCAGCCCAGCCGCCCGGCAGGCGCAGCGTGCTGCGCCCGCGCGGGCCAGCGTCGAAGGCCATGCCGATCTGCAACCGGCGCGGGTGGGTGTCCAGCCGCACGGCCACCTGCCACAGCAGCGCACAGCCGGCCGGCGCGGCGTCGGCCCCCGACCCCGGCCCCGGCCCCGACCCCGGCATCAAGCGGTGCCTGCGCAGCGGCGGCGCATGGCCATAGCAGGCCGGCCAGGCCGGCCAGGCAGGCCAGACCGGCCAGACTGGCCAGACCGGCCAGACCGGCCAGACCGGCCAGACCCGCCGGAGCGGCACAGCGGCCAAACGCGGCAAGCCGTGGCAGTGGCATCGGGCGCCCGGCCAGCCCTAAGGCGTGCCGGGCAGCCCGGATTTGAGCCGCTCCAGCATCTGGCCCATCAACAGGTGCAGCAGGTTGACCGCCTTCAGCGGGCGCACCATCACCTTGAAATCGACGATCTGGCCGGCGTCGTTCCAGCGCATCAGGTCAATGCCGTTGATCTGGATGCCGTCGATCTGGGTGCTGAACTCCAGCAGCGCGTCCTGTGGCCCGACGATCTCTCGCTCATAGCGGAAGTGCGCCGTATTGAGCACCTGCATCGCGCCGGCCAGGTATTGCAGGGTGATGGCCTTGCCGCGCTGCGCGGTGTGCACCACCGGTGAGTGAAAGACCACGTCGTCGGCCAGCAGGCGGCCGAGCGCGGCGATGTCGCGGTGCTGCACCACGTGGTGCCAGGCGGCCAGGGCGGGCGGGAGGGCCATGAGGTCTTTCGGCGGGGGTTGGGGTGGTGGTCAGGCCACCAGTTGCAAGCCGGCCCCACCGGCGGCGGGCGCCAGCAGCACCCGGCAGCGGCCGGCCTGCTTGGCGGCCAGCAAGGCCTGATCGGCGGCATTGAGCAGTGACTCGGGCGTGGGCTGGCCGGCGTTGCCGCTGCGGTCGCCGCTGTCCGCACTGTCGGTCACGCCGGCTGAAAAGCTGTGCCCCTGCGATACCTGCGCGCCCAGGGCCAGCCGCGTCTGGCGCCAGCGCCGCAGCAGGGCCTGCACCTTGCGCCGCGCCGCGCTGGCGGTGCTGCGTGGCATCAGCAGGCAAAACTCCTCACCGCCGTAGCGGCAGGCCAGATCACTTTTGCGCAGGCTGGTGGCCAGCAAGCGGCCAAAGGCGGCCAGCAGCTCATCGCCGGCCGGGTGGCCGTGCTCGTCATTGATGGCTTTGAAATGGTCGAGGTCGATGATCACCACCGCCAGCGGCGTGCCCGAGCGGCGGGCGATGGCCAGCTGCGCCGGCAGCACCTCATTCAGGTGGCGTCGGTTGTGCAGGCCGGTGAGCACATCCACCGTGGCCTGCTGGCGCAGCGCCTCTTGCAGCGCCTGCACCTCGCCCATCTTTTGCGCCAGTTGCGCATTGATGGTGGCCAGCTTGGCGCGTGAGCGCTCGGTGCTGCGGCGCTTGGCCTGGCTGTCTTGCAGCCGATGCGTCAGGCGCAGCAGCTCGGTTTGCAGCGCGGCCGATTGGTAATGCGCCCGGTGCGCCTGCCGGTCCTGGCGCTGGTGCAGGGCCTGCCAGGCTTGCAGATCGGCCAGGGCCTGGTCGGGTTGGCCCATCGCGCCGTGCAGCCCGCTGGCCTGCTGGAAGAACTGGCAGCGCACCCGCAGGCTCAGGCCCTCGGCCTGGTCGTCACTGGCCAATTTGCGCACGCTGGCCAGGCGCGCCAGGGCTTGGGCGGGCTGGCCTTGCAAGCGCGCCAGCAGCGCCTGTGCCACGGCACGCTCAACCTGCTCGTCCGGCACGCCCAGGCCGGGCGCGGCCAGGGCCAGGCCGACCAGCCGTTCACCGAGGGCCAGCGCACCGGCCGACAGCGCGGCCAGCGCCAGCGGCTCAAAGTGCCGGGCGTTGCCGCCCCGGCCGGTGGCGTCAGTGGGCAGGGCCAGCACCTGGTGGATGTCAGGCAGGGCCTCGGTGGCGCGGCCCAGGTCGGTGAGGATGATGATGCGGTTGATCAGCAGCGCGCTGGCCAAAAAAGCGTTGTGGGTGCCCTCGCAACGCGCCAGGCCCTGGCCGATGTGGCGCAGCGCCTGCTCACAATCGCCAAGCTGGGTCAGCTCATTGGCCAGGTTGCAATGCAGCACGGCATCGAAGCCATGGCCGCGCCGGGGCCCGGCGTCGCGCAGCGCCTCATGCATGTAGGCGATGGCCTGCTCGGATTGGCCAAGCGACGAGTAGCAGCCGGCAATGGCGTTGAGCAGCAGCGCGCGGTCTTGATGGCGCAGCAGCTGCAGGCCCTCGTCGCGCAGCGGCAGCAGCAAATCCACCGCCGCCCGAAACTGCCCGCCGCGCCACACCGTGCGCGCCAGCCCCACGGTGGCCAGCAGGCTGCCGGCACGGTCGCCCAGCGCATCAAAGCCGGCAGCAGCAAGGCGCAACTCGCAAGCGGCCTCGGCCAGCGTGCCGTAATACTGCCAGTGGAAGCCCCGGGCCATGCGCGCCCGCGCCTCAGCCGGGGCATCGGCGCTGTGCAGCGCCATGGCCAGGGCCCTGTTGGCGCTGGCAATGGCGCGGTCGGTGTCGGTGAGCAACAGCGCCCAGGCACGGCGCGCCAGGCGCAGCGCGGGGGTGGTGCTGGCCGGGGCGGGCGCTGAGGGCATGGCCGCATTATCCGGCCCGGCCTGCGCGCTGGCAGGCCTGTGCCACGGCCCATACAGCGGCCTGTGCAGCGGCCTGTTCAGCGGGCCATGCGGGGTGATGGCCAGCGCGTTGAGCCGGGTGATCACCAGCGCTTGATCAGCCAGTGATCAAGTGCTTGATCAGCGCTTGGTCAGCGGGTGATCAGCGTGCAATCGGCCTGCAATCAGCGGCGGGCGGCGGGCCTGGCCAGCCGGTAGGACGTCAGATCGCAGTGCCCGCCCAGCCCGTCGGCGTCGGCCACCGGGCCCACGCCGCGCACGTAGTAGCGGGCCCGCCACTCGGCCCGCTGGCTGGCCGGCAGTGTGGGTGAATCGAGCGAGAAGGTCTCGATGCGCAGCGCCTGCGCCCGGGGCAGCGCAGGCAGTGGCAGGCGCTCGAGCCCGGCCGACACCCAGCCGCCGTGTGGGCTGCCGGTCGTGGTGTTGGCGGCCAGCAGCACGTCGCTGTTGCGGCTGGCATTGTCGTCACCACCGGTTGTCGCACCGGTAGTCGCACCGGTTGTCGCACCGGCTGCCGCACCGGCTGCCGCACCGGCTGCCGCACCGGCCGAGGGCACGGCCAGTGAGCGCCGCAGGTTGCCGTCGGCATCGACTGACAAATACTGCACCAGCGGCAGCGCATCTGACCCCACCCGCAACTCGGCGCGAAAATACGGCCTGCCGCCGTGCTGCAACTGCTGGCGGATTTGCAGCACTTTGCCAGCGGTGGGTGTGCCCTCGGTGCTGCAACGGTAGGCCCAGCGGTTGCCGACCGCCAGAGGAAAATACGGGTGCGTGATCGCGGTGGTGGCC
>JANMKO010000259.1:0-4095 GCA_031372085.1 Betaproteobacteria bacterium | reverse complement strand
GCCGGGTAGCGGTTGAGGGCCACCCGGCCCAGCCGCTCACCCAGTGCCTGCTGCAGCGGCTCGGGCAGGCGGTACGGGTTTTCCATCGTGTCCACCTTGACCAGGCCGGCGCTGGGCTGCACCGAGTAGGCCTGCAGGCTGTGGATATCCGCGCGGATCACCCGGTTGATGCAGGCGTCGAGATCGGTCATGGCGCGGGCGCATCGAGCACATCGGGCCCGACCAGAAACGGGTTGAGGATGCGCACGCCGTCGATTTGCTGGTGGTGTTGCAGGTCTTCAGTGAGCAGCCACTCACAGCCTTGCTGCTGGGCGCTGGCGACGATCAGCGAATCCCAGTAGCTGAAACCAAAACGGCTCTCGATGGCCCAGGCGGTTTCGACAGTGGCACGGTCGATCACCCAGGGGCGCCAGTTCTGGTAGCGGCGAACCTCGGCACGGGCGTCGCCGGCGGAAATGGCTGATGGGAACTTTTTGCGGGCGTTGTTGTAAAACTCATTGAGCACCTGGGTGCTGAGCCGCCCGCAGCGCTGTTGCCAGCAGGCGGCGATCCAGCGCCTGGCCAGGTCGCGCTTGGCAAGATCTTTGTCGTCAACACCGTACAGCAGCACGTTGGTGTCAACAAACACCAGTCTGGTCACCGCAGGCCCCGCATCAAGGCGCGGTCATTGACCTCGTCGCGGGTCAGGTAGCGGCCTTCCGACGCGCCAAAGCTGCGGAACTCCAGCGCCTCGCGCATCGCCCGCTCATAAGCGTCGTCATGACGCATCTTCTCGGCGGCCAACTCACCCACCAGCCGCGACACGCTGGTATTGCGCCGGGCGGCCTCCATGCGGGCCCAATCGGCAACACTCTCTTCCATTGTGATGGTGACGTTTTTCATCAGGCGGCTCCCAAAGTCAAAAAATCATAGCACACGAAAATCTCGTTGCACGAAGTTTGTGTTGTTTATGGGTCGGTTGATCAAGCAGGGGCTTGCGGCGTCAGGCGCGGCGGCCGGCGCTGCGATGCCGTAGCCTGCGCGCAGCGGTGAAAGCCATCCCGTGACCACCTGGACCCTCATGAACTCTGGACGTATTTCCGCCATCGGCGGCCTGTTCACCGCCTCGGCCCTGGCGGCCACGGCCGTACTTTCCGGCTGCGGCGCTTCACCGCCCGCCAGCCCGCTGCCCACGGTGGCGTCAGTTGATCTGGCCCGCTACAGCGGCGTGTGGTACGAGATCGCGCTGCTGCCCAACCGGTTTCAGGCGCAGTGCGTGTCGGATACCCAAGCGCGCTACCGGCCGCAGGGCGATGACATCGAGGTCTTCAACCGCTGCCGCAAAGCCGATGGCACGGTGGCCGACGCCACCGGCGTGGCCAAGGTGGTGGCGGGCAGCGGCAATGCCAAGCTGCGGGTGAGTTTTTTCAGGCCGTTTTACGGCGATTACCAGGTGCTGGCGCTGCCGGACGACTACCGCTGGGTGCTGGTGGGTGAGCCGTCGCGGCAGTACGGCTGGGTGTTGTCGCGCACCCCGCAAATGGCGCCAGCCGACTACGAGGCCGCGCTGGCCCGCGCCGACGCGCTGGGCTACCCGCGCAGCACCTTCAGGTTGACACCGCAGCGCCAGCCCTTGCCTTGATCGGCGTTCACGGCAGCGGCGCCTGGCGGTGCGTGACGGCCTGGTGCAAGACGACCCCTCAGCTGCGCACGCCCGGCGCCGGCATCGGCAGCGCGCTGCTGCCAGGTTGAACCTGCGGCGTGATCACTGGCGCGCGTGCCACCCGCACCTTGCTGCCGGTGGTGACGATGATCACCGGATCGCCTGCCTGAAAGCCTTCAGCGCCCTTGGCCTGCACGATGGCGCGACGATCACCGTTGCGCAGTTGCACCATGATTTCGAGTGATTCTTCTTTGGTGCTGCTGCGCTCGATCACATTGCCGATCACCGCACCGGCCACTGCGCCGATCACACCGATGGCGGCTGATTCACGCCGGCCACCGACCGACGAGCCGGCAATGCCGCCCACCACACCGCCGGCCACCGCGCCGGCGCCGCTCTGGCTGCCGTCCACCGTGACGGCCCGCACCGTCAGCACGGTGGCATCGACCACGGTGGACAAACGCTGCGCGTCGTTGCGGCTGATCACATCGGGGTTGCTGGTGGCGCAGCCGGCCAGCGTGAGGGCCAGGCTGGCGGCCAGGGCGAGTGGCAAGGTGGAGCGAAGCATGGGGTGGTCCTCTTGAACAAATATTGGGTTGTGTTGTGCACAACAGGCAATCTTGTACAACGGCGCACACCGGCCGGCCGTTGACGCCCTGAGCTTTTGGAGCGTTGCCGGTGGTGGGTGGTTCCACCAGCCCATCGGCGGGGGTGTGGCGTGGGACAAACCGCCGGGCCGGCCGGGCCCAAACCGGCGCTCAGCCGTGCAGCCGGCTGGTGCGTGGCACGCAGGCCAGCAAAAACTCCATCTGGTCGGCCAGGATGCGGCGGCCGCGCAGGATCATGTCCTCGTGCAGGCTGGGGGTGTAGGGCAGGTACATCAGGCTCTGGCCAAACTCTTGCGGCAGGCGATTGCCTTTGCGGCCATTGCAGGCGCGGCAGGCGGTGATGCAGTTCATCCAGGTGTCGCGCCCGCCCCGTGAGGTGGGCACGATGTGCTCACGGGTGAGGGTGTCGAAGCCGAAGCGGCCGCCGCAATACGCACACACATGCCGGTCACGCACAAACAGCTTGGGGTTGGTCATGGCCGGCGTTGTCCGCCAGGCCCGGCTGGGGATGCTGCCGCGCACCGCGATGATGGCGTGCACCTCGATGCGTGATTGCAGACCAGTGGCGCGCTGGATGCCGCCGCGCAGCACATGGCAGGCGCGGCCCAAAGTCCAGGCCACGCTGTCACAGGCGTAGAGCACTGCCGCCTCACGCGGGGTGATCCACGCCTGGGGGCGTCCGGACACATCGAGCTGCAGCACGTCCACGGAAGTGTTTCTCCAGGCAATGAGGCTTGAGCGTACTGCATACGCCCGCGCTTTCTCATCCCCCGGCCGGGTTGCCTGAATGGCGCGCGGGTCGGATTGGGCCGTGTTTGGCCGTCATCTAGTCGGCATCGTCTAGAAATAAGCCGCTGAGCGGTGGGCACAAGCGCAGTGGAGCCTGCAAAATAGCACGACCGTTCGTTTTATTTTCGATGCAGACCCCTTACTGACTTCAAGACTTGCTGATCACCATCGTGACCACCACCCCCTTGTCCGCCATCGTCAAACATCCCGCCGCACGGGCCTTGCACAAAGGCCAGCAAACCCGCGCCGTGATCCTGGAGGCGGCGCTGGGCCAGGCGTCGCACATGGGGTTGGAGGGCTTGTCGATCGGCGCGCTGGCCGAGCTGACGCAGATGAGCAAATCGGGCGTGTTTGCCCATTTCGGCTCGCGCGAAGAGCTGCAGATTGCGGTGATCCGTGAATACCACGCCCGCTTTGAGGAAGAAGTGTTCTTCCCCGCCGTGCAAGAGGCGCGCGGCCTGCCCCGGCTGCGCGCCTTGTTTGAGCGCTGGGTGGCCCGGGTGACGGTGGAGCTGGATTCGGGCTGCATCTACATCAGCGGGGCGGTGGAGTTTGACGACCGGCCGGGCCCCGTGCGGGACGCACTGGCGTCGATGGTGCGGGCCTGGCAGGCGGCGCTGGAGCGCGCGATTGCGCTGTCGGTCGAGGCCGGCCACCTGCGCGCCGACACCGATTCATTGCAAATGCTGTTTGTGTTGCACGGCCTGATCCTGGCGCTGCACCACGATGCGCGGTTCTTGCGCCTGCCCGGCGCGGTGGGCCGCGCTCGCACAGGCTTTGAGCGCATCGTGCAGTTTTACCTGCTGGCCGAGCCCGGCGCCGCCGCCCCAGAACCGCTGCCGCTGCTGCGGCCGGCTGCGCGCTGACGGTGCGCTGACCGCCGGCACCCCCTTTTCCAGTTTCTTTCCAGACCCGTTTCAGGAGCTTTGCCATGCCTCACTACCACCCACCGATCCGCGACATGCAGTTTTTGTTGCATGAGGTGCTGGATGCCGTCAGCACCCTCCAACGGCTGCCGGCCCATGCCGACATCGATGCCGACACGCTGAACGCGGT
>JANMKO010000179.1:0-2441 GCA_031372085.1 Betaproteobacteria bacterium | reverse complement strand
CATCGGGTCGAGCGTGAAGCTGACAAACAAGCTCACCAGCACCGCCACCGCCACCGTGATGCCGAACGGGTAGAAGAATTTGCCGACGATGCCGCCCATGAAGGCCACCGGCACAAACACCGCGCACAGCGCAAAGGTGGTGGCCATCACTGCCAGCCCGATCTCCTGCGTGCCTTCGAGCGCCGCCTGGTGGTGGTTTTTGCCCAGGCCGATGTGGCGCACGATGTTCTCTCGCACCACGATGGCGTCGTCGATCAGCAGGCCGATGCACAGGCTGAGCGCCATCATCGTCATGAAGTTGAGGGTGAAGCCCAGCGCGTACACCGCGATGAAGCTGGAGATCACCGAGATCGGCAGCGTCAGCCCGGTGATGATGGTCGACCGCCAGGAGTGGAGAAACAAAAACACGATGGCCACGGTGAGCAGGGCACCCTCCACCAGCGTGCGTTTCAGCCCGTCGAGTGACTGTTTCACCCAGTCGCTGTTGGCATAGATCAGCCGCAGTTCCACATCGGGCGGCAGGGTTTTGCGCAGCTCGGCCATCGCGTCCTTCACCGCATTGCCGGTGGCCACGATGTTGGCGTCCTGCTGCTTGAAGACATTGAAGCTGACAGCGCGCTGGCCGTTGATGCGGGCGGTTGAATCCAGCTCTTTCTCGCGCTCGATCAGCGAGCCCAGATCGCCCAACGTGAGCGCCAGGTTGCCGCGCCGGGCCACCACGGTGTTGGCAAAGTCACGCGGGTCGCGCACCCGGCCCTCCACCCGCAGGATGGCGTCCTGGGTGCGGTCACTCAGCAGGCCCACCGGCTGGTCGGCATTGGCCTCGCGCAGCGCGCTGGCCACCTCGGCCGGGGTGACGCCGTAGCTGCGCAGCCGGGCTGGGTCAAGATCGATGCGCACCTCGCGGGTGGCCAGGCCCGACGTATCGACCCGGGCCACGCCGTCCACCCGTTGCAGGCGTTTTTCAACCTGCTGGTCGGCGATCAGCGACAGCTCTCGCGCGCTGCGGTTGGGGCTGAGCAGCGCCAGCACCACGATGGGCTGGCTGTTGTCGTTGTTGAAGCGGGCCACGGTGGGCGTCTTGGCATCACGCGGCAGGGCCGATTGCACGGCCGACAGGCGGTCGCGCACCTCTTGCATGGCCCGGCTCATGTCGGCATTGAGCGAGAACTCCACATTCGTCTGGCTTTTGCCCTCCAGGCTGCGTGAGCTGATGCGCTTGACCCCTGCCACGCTGTTGACCGAGGTTTCGATCAACTTCGACACCTCGCGCTCCACCGCCTCGGGTGACGCGCCGGGATAGGCCACCTCGATGTAAGCGCCGGGCGGCGACACATCGGGCATCTGCTCAACGCCCAGCCGCACGTAGGCAAACAGCCCCAGCACACAAAGCGCCACCATCACCATCACCGCAAAAACCGGGTTGGCGATGGATACACGGGTGATCCACATGGTGGGCGTTCCTATTTGGTTTTGACGAAAACAAGCGGTGAATGGCTTGTTGGCGTCTGGAAGGCTGAATTCAGAAAGGTCATCCCGGGAGCATCGGGGCGGCTTGCCGTGTTTTGCTACGTGTCATCCGACGCCGACCGCAAGCGGCCGCCGTCTCCCTCTTTACCTCCGCAAAACACGGCAACCCACCCCGACGCTCCATCACCGCTGTGGCGGCGACAGGCGGTCAAAACCGCCGCCATACCCGTCGCAGCCGCCACCGCTGCTGCCGGGCCGAGGGCGCCGGGTGACCGGATGCCGGAGGTAAAGGGGGAGACGGCGGCCGCTTGCGGCCGTCGTCGGACGGAGTGAGCCCGGACACAAACAGTCCTGAGGACTGTTTGTGCCTGGCGAACGCCCGGGGCCTGTGGCCCCGGGCACGTAGGCATCCGGTCACCCGGTGGCCTCGGCCTTGCACCGGTGCCGACAGGGTTGGCCTGAAGGGCTTAGTTCTTGGCATTGGCACTGACAGGCAACCCCGCCACCACCAGCGCCCGCGCCCCTTCGCGCAGGTTGTCAAACCGGGCCGCCAGCACCTGGGCTTCTGGCGTCAGACCGCTCAGCACCTCCACCCGGCCGCCCGCGTCGTCACGCCGGCCCAGCGTGATGGCGCGGCGCACCAGCAGGCCGTTGTCGATCAACCAGACAAACGATTGGCCGCCGGTGGCGCCCACCGCTGCCAGCGGCACCACCAGGCGTTGCTGGTCGTCGGCCAGCACCACCCGGGCCAGCGCGTACTGCCCAGCGCGCAGCCGCTCGTCGCCATTGGCCACCCCCACCGTGACGCCAATCGACCGGGTGCCGGCCTCGGCGGCCGGTGCGATGCGCGCCACCTGGCCGGTGATCGGTGCGTCCAGCCCCTCCACCTTCACCTGCACCGCCATGCCGGGCGCCAGCCGCGCCACCTCGTGCGTGCCCACACTGCCGGCCAGCTCCAGCTGGGCCAGATC
>JANMKO010000127.1:0-2538 GCA_031372085.1 Betaproteobacteria bacterium | reverse complement strand
CATCTGGCGCAGCGTGGCCGTGCTGGCCACGTCCAGCGCCCGGCCGGGCCCGGCGGCGCGGCGCAGCGCGGCCTGCACCTCGGCCGGCGCGGCGCCGGGCGCCAGCCACAGCGCCAGGTCATTGAGCCGGGTGTCGCCGGTGACGCGCTGGTAGTCGGCGGCGTCGATGGCGATGGCGCCAAACTGGCGGGCGTAGTCACGCCACACACCCCGCACCCGCACCAGCACGCCGCCGGTCGGGGCGGCATGGGCCACGCCGGCCACCGCCACCAGCGGCAGGCGGATCAGATCACCCACCCGCCAGCCGTACAGCGCGGCCGCCGGCTCACTGACAAACACGCCCAGCTCACCGGCCTGCGCTGGCCGCACGGCGCCCAGCATGGGCAGCGTGGCAGCGGCGTCCGGGCCCAGCGGCCGGGCCAGCAGCGCCACCGCCGGCTGCTGCGGCCGCAGCTGCAACGCCACCTGGCGCGACGCCTGCACCCGGGCCACGCCGGGCAGCGCGGCCACCCGATCAACAAAACCCGGCGGCAGAAACAGCGGGTCGGCTGCCGCCGTGCTGGCCGCGCTGCGGGCATACAAGTCAGCCGGCAGCGCACTGTCCAGCCAATCGGCCACGGCGCTGCGAAAGCTGCTCACCATCACCGTGATGGCCACCGACAGCGCCAGGCTGGCCACCACCCCGGCCACGGTGGCGCTGGCGGTCTGGCGGGCAAAACGGGCGCGGCGCAGCGCCAACAACCCGATCGCGTGTTGGCTGATTGCGGATCGGCCCATTGGGTGCCGCCCGATCAGGTGCCGCCCGATCAGGTGCCGTCCGATCAGGTGCCGCCAGATCGCGTGCCGCCAGATCGTGAATTGCTCGATCACCTGTCGCCAGACCGTGTATCGCCCGATCACATGTCGCCGGATCGTGTGTCGCCAGACCGTGCGTTGCCGGCCCCTGGCGCCCGGCGCGGCCTGGTGCACAACACCGCCGCCGGCACCGCCGCCCAGCATCGCCTGCACCAGCACCGGCACCAACACCACGCCGCCGGCCAGCAGCGCTGCCACCGCCGCATAGGCCGCCAGTGGCAGGCCACCCACCGGCGGCAGCAGCGCCAGCGCGCCGCCGGCGCCCAGCAGCGCCAGCCCTGGCCAGACCGGCACCGCGCCGGTGGTCAACCCGCCCAGGCCCTTCAGCGCCAGCGCGGGTGACAAGCGCTCGGCCTGGCGCGCCGGCCACCAGGCGCCCACCAGCGCGGCCAGCAAGCCGAGCGCACCGCAGGCCGCCAGCGCCGGCAGCGGCCAGGCCAGCGCCGGTGCAGCGCCGGCAAAGTAGCCGCCGCCCAGATCACCACCCAGCAGTCGCAGGGCCAGCGCGGCCAGGCCGGCACCGGCGGCCAGGCCGATGGCGCTGCCGGCAGCGCCGACCACCGCACTCTCGGCCAGCACCAGGGTGCGCCGGTCGCGCGCGGCCAGCCCCAGCACGCCCAGCAGGGCCAGCGACGGCGTGCGCTGGGCCACCGACAGCGAGACCACCGAATAGACCAGGAACCCGCCCACCAGCAGCGCCACCAGCGCCAGCACGCCCAGGTTGACACGGTAGGCGCGCGACAGGTTGGACACCCGCTGCACCGCGTCATCAGCCGCCGCCCAACGCACGCCGGTGGGCAGGGCGGCGGTGGGCTGGGCGGTCGCGGGCTGGGCGGTGGTGGTGGGCTGGGCGGTGGCGGGATCGGCGCTCGCGGGCTGGGCGGTGGTGGGCTGGGCGCTGGTGAGGGGCTGGGTGCTGATGGTGGGCTGGGCGATGGGGGGCTGGGCGATGGTGGGATCGGCACCGGTGGGATCGGCACTGGCCGGATTGGCGCTGGCGGGCCGCGCGCTGGCGGCCCGCGCGTCGGCGGGCAATGGGCGGGCGGGCTGGCGGGCCTCTTGCGGCCCATCCTGCGGCGGCGCGGCGGTGCCGGCAAATCCGGCTTGCCATGCGGCCAGGTCCACACCCGGCAGCAGCCGCAGGTCAAGCCGGCTCAGCCGCCCGGCCCGGTTGAAGCGGGCCTGGGCGGCGGCGATGTCGATCACCACCAACGGCGTGCCGCCAGCGGCCACCGTGCCCGCCACCCGCAGCGGCTGCCAGCCGGCGGCCGACTGCAACCACAGCGTGGCGCCCGGCGCCAGGCCCAGCGCGGCCACAGCGGCCGGGTTCAGGTAGGCGGCGTCGGGGTCGAACAAAACGCTGGCACTGGGCACGGCAGGCTGGCCTGGCGAGGCGGTTGCGCCTGTTGCAGCGGGTGCGGCGGATGCAGCGGGTACAGCGGGTACAGCGGCCCGCGCAGGCTGCGGCAGCAGCCCCGGCGTGATGGCGGCCACCTTCAACGCATCGATGCCGAGCACACGAAAAGCCACGCGCCGGGGTGTGCTGGGCGCGTCGGCCGGGCGCGGCGGGTCGGCACTGTCAGCGGGTGGGCCCGGCCCGGCCCAGGCCTGGGTGTTGATCTCCAGCACCGGGCTGACGAGCGCCACCGCGTCGTCCAGTGCCAGGCGGGCAAACAGTGCGTC
>JANMKO010000114.1:0-1686 GCA_031372085.1 Betaproteobacteria bacterium | reverse complement strand
GGGCCGCTGCGCCGCGCGGTAGACGATGTCGTGAAACTCCACCAGCGCCGGCCCGGCCGCGCCGTTGCAGCGCCATTCATGCCGCACCTTGACAAACACCAGTGGGCCGGTGCGGCCGTCCTTGAGGGTCACGTCGTCGATGGTGCTGGTGCGCGCCACCTGGTCACCCACCCGCAGCGGGCTGCGAAAGTCAAACTGGCTGCCGGCCCACATGCGGCGCGGCAGCGGCACCGGCGGCATGAACCCACCGCGCTTGGCATGGCCGTCGGGCCCGATGTCGCTTTGCCGGTGCAGCGGCAGAAAGTACAGCCAGTGCCACAGCAGCGGCAGCGCGCTGCCGGGCGCGCACGCCGCCGCCGGGTGGTCAAGCGTGGCGGCCAGCGCCAGCACCGGGGTCGGGTGGATCGTGTCGTGCAGCGTCTGGCTGCGGCCAATCCAGGCTTGCAGGTCAGCGGCGGTGGGCTGGGTCATGGGCTGCTCTCCGGTGCGCTGTCAGCCGGGCTCGGCCACCAGGCTGTCGATGGCGCGCTGCACGCCGTCACGGCCAAACGGGATGCCTTGCACCAGCAGCGCTGCCTCCAGCCCGGCCAGGCAGCCCAGGATGGTGGCGGCATTGCTGTCGCCCAGATGCCCGATGCGGAAGGCTTTGCCCGTCATCGGCCCCAGGCCACCGGCAATGGCCACGCCAAAGCGGTCTCGGGCCACGGCGCGCAAGGCGTCCACGTCCACGCCGTCGGGCACGCTGATGGTGGTGACCGAGACCGACCGGCTGGCCGCGTCCTGCGCAAAAAAGCCCAGCGCACCGGCCGCTGACCAGGCCGTCACCGCCGCCTGCACCGCGCCCGCCAGGCAACGGTGACGGGCGTACAGCGCCGCCTCGCCCTCTTGCTCGATCAGGCCGAAGGCCGCCTCCAGCCCGGCCAGCAGGGTTTGCGGCGGCGTGCCGCAGAACTTGCGGTAGTTGACGGGGCTTTTGCGCAGCCGCCAGTCCCAGTAGAAGCGCGGCGCCGGGTTGCGCTCGGCCACCGCCTCAGCCTGCGCATCTACCGCCACAAAGCCCACGCCCGGCGGCGTCATCAGCCCTTTTTGCGACGCGCCCAGCACCACATTGGCCGGCAGTGCGTCCATCTCGATGCGGGTGCAGCCGAGTGACGCCACCGCATCGACCACCAGCAGCGCCGGGTGGCCGGTGGCACGCATCGCGGCGCGGATGGCCGGCAGATCGCTGGTGATGCCGCTGGCGGTGTCGGTGTGCACCACAAACACCGCCACGATCTGCTGGCCGGGGTCGTCGCGCAGCGCCTGCGCCACGTCGGCCGGGTTGATCGGCCAGCCGGCGCGCCAGGGCGTGCGCACCACGCGCCGGCCCAGCGCCTCGGTCTGCACCGCCCATGACTCCGAGAAATGCCCGGTGCCCGGGATCAGCACCACACCGCCCGGCGGCAGCAGGTTCTCGACCACCACCTCCCACGCGCCGTGGCCGTTGGTGGCGTAGAAAAACACCTCCGCCGCAGCCGTGTGCAGCAAGCGGCGCAGGCCGGACTCGCAGGCGGCGATGGTGGCATCCAGCCGCGGGTCGCCCATGTCCATCGGCTGGCGCTGCATGGCGTGCAGCACCGCGTCGGGCACCGGCGTGGGGCCGGGCGATTGCAGCAGGCGGCGGCCGGGGATGCGGGGGTTGGGGGG
>JANMKO010000155.1:0-1834 GCA_031372085.1 Betaproteobacteria bacterium | reverse complement strand
TTTTTGCTGCGCGCCCGGCGCGAGGGCCTGCGTGATTTTGGCGCCTGCATGAGCCCGCACACCGCCTGGCTGATCCTGCAAGGCATCGAGACCCTGCCACTGCGCATGGCCCGCCATGTGGACAACACGCGCAAGGTGGTGGCGTTTCTGGCGGCCCACGCGATGGTCTCGCGGGTGGGCTACCCGGAGCTTGAATCCCACCCCAGCCATGCGCTGGCCAAAAAGCTGTTGCCACGCGGCTGCGGCGCGGTGTTCAGCTTTGATCTGACGGGTTCACGGGCGCAGGGCGTGGCCTTTATCGAGGCCCTCAAAATCTTCTCCCACCTGGCCAATGTGGGCGATTGCCGGTCACTGGTGATCCACCCGGCGTCCACCACGCACTTCCGCATGGACGACGCGGCGCTGGCCCGTGCCGGCATCGGCCCCAGCACGATCCGCCTGTCCATCGGGCTGGAGGATGCGGATGACCTGATCGACGACCTGAAGCGGGCGTTGAAGGTGGCGGAGAAAGCCCGGTGAAGCTCACCGTCAACGGCATCGACGCTTATGCCTACACCGGCGGCAAGCCGCTGGCGCCCGCCCTGCCCTGCGTGGTGTTCATCCACGGCGCGCTGCATGACCACAGTGTCTGGACTTTGCTGGCGCGCTGGTGTGCCCACCACGGCCACGGCGTGCTGGCGCTGGATTTGCCGGGCCACGGCCGCAGTGCCGGGCCGCCGCTGGCCTGCGTCGAGGCGCTTGCCGACTGGGTGCTGGCCGTGCTGGCGGCAGCCGGCGTGCAGCAACCCGGCCAGGCCACGCTGGTGGGCCACAGCCTGGGCTCGCTGATCGCGCTGGAATGCGCGGCCCGGGCGCCCGGCGTGGTGGGCCGGCTGGTGATGGTGGGCACGGCTTTTCCGATGAAGGTGTCCCCGGCGCTGCTGGACACCGCCCGCGATGACCCGCTCAAGGCCATCGACCTGGTGAATGCGTTTTCCATCGGCACGCTGGCAGCCAAACCGTCGTTCCCCGGCCCGGGCATGTGGTTGCACGGCAGCAACCGGGCGCTGATGCGGCGGGTGCTGGCGGGCGGGCAGGCCGCCTTTGCCGTGGACAGTGCGCATGACGGCGGCGCGGCCAACCTGTTTGCGCATGATTTCAGCGTCTGCGACCGCTATGCCAACGGCCTGCAAGCCGCCGCCTTGGTGCGCTGCCCGGTGACGATGGTGCTGGGCGCGCTGGACCAGATGACGCCGCCGCGCAGCGCTGGCGTGCTGGCTGCTGCACTCAAAGCCCGGGTCGTCACGCTGCCGGCCGGCCATTCGATCCCGTCAGAAGACCCGGAAGGTCTGCTGGCTGCGCTGCGCCAGGCACTTGCCTGAGGCTCCCTCCCCCGGGCAGGGGGCGGGTCGGGGAGGGGGTCGAACGCGGGCTGCACTTTGGCGGTTCCACCCCCATCCCAGCCGTCCCCCTGGCAGGAGGAAGGAGCAAGACATTAAAGCGCCAAGAGCGGCCGCAGGTGGGCCAGCATGTCGTCCACCATCGCCGGCAAATCAAACTGCGGCGCCCAGCCCCAGTCGCGACGCGCCAGGCCATCGTCAATCGCCTGCGGCCAACTGGCGGCGATGGCCTGGCGGAAATCGGGCACACAGGCCAGCGTGAAGCCCGGGATGCGGCGGCCAATCTCGGCCGCAATCTCGGCCGGCGTGAAGCTGATCGCCGCCAGGTTGTAGCTGCCGCGCTCGGTGATGGCGCTGGCCGGCGCGTCCATCAGCGCCAGCGTGGCGCGGATCGCGTCGGGCATGTACATCATCGGCAGCCGGGTGTCGGCGGCCAAAAAGCTGGTGTAGCGGCC
>JANMKO010000100.1:0-5883 GCA_031372085.1 Betaproteobacteria bacterium | reverse complement strand
GACTTGCTGACCAGCTCGCCCGCCACCCTGGTGGTCACGCCGCTGCTGCAAGCAGCCGTCATCACAGAGCAGCCACAGCCCCAGTCGTTGGTGGCAGGCGTGGGCGCAAGTTTCAGCGTCACGGCCACGGGCAGTGCGCTGGCCTACACCTGGCAGGTCAGCCATGACGGCCTGGACTGGTCCAATCTGCCGGTGACCAGCTTGCCCACGCTGACGCTGGCCAGCACCCTGCTGGCCGACAACGGCAAACGCTACCGGGTGCAAGTGGGCAACAGCTTGGGCATGGTGGTCAGCGCGCCGGCGCTGCTGACAGTCACGGCGGCCGCCGCTGCGCCCGCGTTCAGTGCCAGCCCGGCCAACCAGGCGGTGGCTGCCGGGGCCACGGCTGCCTTCAGCGTGCAACTGCTGGGCACGCCGACGCCCGCGCTGCGCTGGCAGCAAAGCGACGACAACGGGCTGACCTGGGCCGATTTGCCCGGTGCCACCAGCAGCACGCTGACACTGGCCAGCGTGTCGCTTGTGGCCGATGGCCGGCGGTTGCGTGTGCTGGCCAGCAACAGCGCCGGCAGCGCCACCAGCGGCGTGGCGCTGCTGACCGTGGCCGCGTTGCCCCAGGTGCCGGTTTTTACCCTGTCGCCCATTGGCGCCACGGTGTCGCCGGGCGCTGCGCTGTCGATGGCCGCGCGCGCCAGCGGCGTGCCCGCGCCGTCGCTGCAATGGCAGACCGCGCCAGCGGGCTCTGCCGTCTTCACGGGCATCAACGGCGTCACCGGTGAAAGCTACACAACGCCAGCGCTGGACCTGTCAGACAGTGGCCGGCGATGGCGCGTGCTGGCCAGCAACAGCGCGGGCATGGCCACCAGCAGCGTGGCGATGGCCAGCGTGGGCACGGCCCCAACGGTGCGCATCGTGGCGCCTGTGCAGCGCAATGTGGAGGTGTTGGCAGGCAGCAGGCTGACCATCACGACCCAGGCCGAGGGCGTGCCGGCGCCAAGCTTCCAGTGGTTTCAATCGAAGGGGTCTGGCCCTTTGACGGTGGTGCCCGGTGAAGCGTCGGGCAGTTTCACCACGCCAGTCATTGCGCTTGGCGAGGTGTGGTCTTTCCTCGTCCAAGTTCAGAACGGCATCAACATCGCCAGCGCTCGGGTCGGTGTCGAGGGCCTGGCGCCCTACGAGCCAAGTGTGCCGGCTGTCGCCAACGACGCCGTGCTCACCGGTTCAGCGGCCACGCTGGTGGCCGACGTGCGGCCCGGCCTGCCCGTGGCCACACTGCAGTGGCAGTCCAGCAGTGACAGCGGCGCCACATGGTCCAACCTGGCAGGTGCCACGGCGGCAACGCTGACGCTGGCCACCACCACCGCTGCCGACAACGGCCGCCAGTTCCGCCTGGTGGCCAGCAACAGTGCGGGCACGGTCACCAGTGAGGCCGCCACGCTGACGGTCAGTGCCGAGCCGGTAGGGCCGGCCTTTTCGCCCTTCTACGGCCAAATCCCTGCCAGCGTGGTGCAGACGGCCGGCTCGCTCCTCAGTTGGGGGGGCAGCTACGACGCCAACCGGGTGCTGGGCGTGCCCAAGCCGACGATGAGCGAGTACACCAGCGCCGACGGCGGCGTCAGTTGGCAACTCTTGATCCCGTTCACGTCACAAGCCTGGTCGGCAGCCGATGATGGGCGCCTGTGGCGCCGCGTCATCAGCAACAGCGCAGGCACCGTCAGCAGCCTGCCCGTGCGGCGGCACATCACCACCGATAGCGCCAGCGAAGTGACCTGGCAGGCATGGCCCGACGACGTCACCGTTCAGGCGGGGTCGCTCGTCCAGTTCAGCGCCCGCGGCCACATCGCTGGCGTGCTCTCGACTGACCAGCGCTACGAATGGCAGGTATCGTCCGATGGTGGGCTGAGTTGGGCCGCTGTGACCGCGCAGGCGGGCGGCTACATCGGCCCCGACGCTTTGCAGACAGCGCCCGTGTCGGCACAAGACCACGGCAAGCTCTTCCGCATGCGCGTCAGCGGCGCTGGCAAAAGCTACATCAGCGGCGCCGCCAGGCTGACAGTGACAGCGGCCGCCCAGCCCATGCTGGCCGTTTTGGCCGGCAATGCCGGCGGCCTGGGCACACGCGACGGCCCGGCGGCCGACGCGCGACTGCGCTACCCGCAAGCACTGGCGCGCGACGCTGCGGGCAACTTCTACTTTCTGGATCCCAGCACCAGGGAAGGCCCGCGTGTGCGCCGGCTCACGCCCCAAGGCGAGGTGCATACCGAATGGCTGGCCGGCTGGGGCCTGAATTCACATGCCGCAGGCGGCACGGCCACGCTGATCGTGCCCGGGGCCCTGGCCGCTGCGGCTGACGGCACGCTTTACATCGCCGACCGCACGCGCATCTGGCGTCGCGCACCGAACAGCAGCGCTGAGCTGCTGGCCGGCGGGGGCATATTGGGCGACGGCACCGGGGCGGCAGCCGGCTTTGCGTCGATCAGCAGCCTGGCCCTGGGTGCCGACGGCACGCTTTATGTCAGCGAAGGTTCGACCAGCCTGGCTGGCGCCGTTATTGGCGGCAGCAGCCAAACCCGGCACTGCGTGCGCAAGGTGGGCACCAGCGGCGCCACGCGCGGTGTGGTTACCACGCTGGCCGGGCCCTGCGCCAGCGGCGGCGTGGGCCTGAGCGGCGCTGTCGATGGCAGCGGCGCCATCGCGCGCTTCAACGACCCCGGCGGCCTGGCGGTGGACAGTGACGGCACGGTGTATGTGGCCGACAGCAGCAACCGGCGCATCCGCGTCATCACCCCGGCCGGTGAGGTCAGCACGCTGACGGGCCAGGCCAGCCCGCCGTTCCCCAGCCCCGTGGCCAGCAGCGGCGGCACCTTGGCCAGCGCACAGTTCTTTTTCCCGGTCAGCGTGGCCATTGTTGCGCCTGGGGTGCTGGCGGTGGCCGACGGCGGCACGGTGCTGGCCGTGCTGCCGGCGCAAGACCGGGTTGTCGTCTGGGCTGGCAGTGGGTTCAAGGGCAGCAGCGACGGCGTGGGCTTGGCCGCCAGTTTCAGCACCGTGGCCGCCCTGGTGGCGGATGGTGCCGGTGGTGTGATGGTGGCCGATGGCGGCCTTGTCCGCATGACGGCCGTGTCACCCACCCAGAATGCCGGCCTGCTGCACGACCCCAACGCCGGCAACGGCCTGCTGCGCCAGGTGGCCGCCGATGGCACAGTCACCACGCGCGCCGGCCGCACGGCGCGCGTGGGCGCTGACAACGGCAGCGGCAGCGCCGCCACCTTCAACCGCCCCTTTGGTGTGGTGGCCGACAGTGCCGGCAACGTCTATGTGGCCGACACCGGCAACCACGTCATCCGCCGCATTGACCGCTTCGGCCTTGTCTCCACCCTGGCTGGCCAGGCTGGTGTGCCGGGTGCTGCGGACGGCACCGGCAGCGTCGCGCGCTTCAAAGAGCCGCGCGCCCTGGCCCTGGCCGCCGACGGCAGCTTGTGGGTGGCTGACCATGGCAACCATTTGCTGCGGCGCGTGGCGGCCAACGGTGCCGTCAGCACCGTGGCCGGCAGCGCGGGTGTGCAGGGCAGTGCCGACGGCAGTGGCAGCGTCGCGCGCTTCAGCTTTCCGGCTGGCGTGGCCGTGCTGCCGGGGGGTGACGTGGCGGTGGCCGACAGCGCGGGCCTGCGCCGCGTGAAGCCCGACGGCAGCACCCGCACGGTGTCCCCGGGCAGCCTGCGGCCGCTGGTGGCGGTGGCGGCCGACGCCGCCGGTGTGGTCTATGTGGCCAACCCGCGTGCCGTTTTCAAGGTATCGAGCACTGGGGCGGTCATGCCCTTGGTGGGCAGTTTGTTTGCCAATAGCTTCCACGGCGACGGCACGCCCGGCACGGGCAACTTCGCAGACATCACCGCCTTGGCGCTGGACAGCAGCGGCAGGCTGTTGGTGGCCGACGGCTTGGCGCAGACCGTGCGCCGGGTGGAGACCGATGGCCGTGTTGCCACGGTGCTGGGCGTTAGCGACCACGACCTGTGGCAGTTGCGAAGTGGGGGCTGGTTAGTCAGCGTTGGCGGTGTGCGGCTGAGCAACCCGCGGCTGGGCTACGCGGCGGGCGTGGCCGTGTTGCCAGACGGCCGGCTGGCGGTGACGTCGGAAAACGGGGTCTTCGTGGCGACGGTGCCTTGATCAGCGGCGGTATACGGGCCGTCGTTCTATCCAGCGCCATCGATGGGGCTTGGCGGGTCTACAGCCCGTGAAAGCGCGCAAACGCATCCACCCCGGCCCGGTCCGACACCAGCCCGTTCACCGGATGGCCTGGGTTGCGCTGGCCAATCGCCATGCCGGTGAACAGCATGTGCTCGGCCGGCAGGCCGATGAAGCCCCCCACCGTGCGTGGGTACACCGCCCAGCACTCTTGTGGGCAACTGTCCAGCCCCGCTTCGCGCAGCAGCAGCATCACCGATTGCAAAAACATGCCCAGGTCGCTCCACTGCGGCGGGCCCATGCGCCGGTCCACGCTGCAAAACAGCGCCATCGGCGCGCCAAAAAACTGGTAGTTGCGAGCAAACCAGCGCAGCCGGGCGGGCTTGTCGTCACGCGGGATGCCGAGGCGGGCGTACATGTCCTCACCCACCTTGAAACGGTAGTCGCGGTGCGGTGCGACCAGCTCTTTGGGGTAGATGTCGTACTCGGGCGCCTCGCTGCGGTCACTGGCGGCCACGTCGGCCAGGCGGGTCTGCATCAGGGCTTTGAGCGCACTCAGCCGGTCGCCGGCCAGCACGTCGATCTGCCAGGGCTGCACATTGCCGCCCGACGGTGCGCGCGAGGCAGTGGCCAGCACCCGGCGGATTACGTCGGCGGGCACGGGGGTGGGCAAAAAATCGCGCACCGAGAGGCGGCTGTTCAGGGCGTCAGTGACATTCATCGCGGGGCTTTCGACGGCGGGTTGGGGGTGTTTTCAACGGTAACCGATGCCGATCATCCGACCGCCCTGGGCGGGCTGGCCGCTGCGGCGCCGCTGGCCCGCGATCAGCCACTTGACGCAAGACCCCAACCGGGCGCGGGGCCAAAGTGCGGCCTGACATCTGCGCCCTGACATTTGCGGCCTGACGTCTGCGGCCCCGCAAGCGACCCCGTGCAACCCAGGCCATGACCATTCTTGAATCAACCCTCTCCCCCGGCAGCGAGGCTTTTGCCGCCAACCGGGCCGGCATGCTGGCGCTGCTGGGCCGGGTGCGCGCCGCCGAGCAGCGCGCCATCGACGCCAGCAATGCGTCGCGCGCCCGCTTTGAGGCCCGGGGCCAGTTGCTGCCGCGAGAGCGGCTGGCGCTGCTGCTAGACCCCGGCGCGCCGTTCATCGAGCTGTGCACTCTCGCCGGCCTGGGGCTGGACGTGCCCGACATCGCGCAAAGCGTGCCCGGCGGCGGGGTGATTGCCGGCATCGGCTTCGTCGCCGGCAAGCGCTGCATGGTCACGGCCAGTGATTCGGGCATCGATGCCGGTGCAATGCAGGCCATGGGGCTGGACAAAGCCCTGCGAATCCAGGAGCTGGTGCTGCAAAACAAGCTGCCGTATCTGCAACTGGTCGAGTCAGCCGGCGCCAATTTGATGACCTACCGGGTAGAGCAGTTCATCCGCGGCGGTGGGCTGTTTTGCAACCTGGCGCGCATGTCGGCCGCCGGGCTGCCGGTGATCACCGTCACCCACGGCTCGTCCACCGCAGGCGGCGCTTACCAGACGGGCTTGTCGGACTACATCATCATGGTGCGTGGCCGGTCACGCGCCTTTTTGGCCGGCCCGCCGCTGCTGATGGCGGCCACCGGCGAGGTGGCCACCGAAGAAGAACTGGGCGGTGCCGAGATGCACACCCACATCTCGGGCCTGGGTGACTACCTGGCCGAGGAC
>JANMKO010000093.1:0-8442 GCA_031372085.1 Betaproteobacteria bacterium | reverse complement strand
CACGTCGGCCGGCTTCATGGTGCGCGGCGCCACCCAGGCCGTCCAACTGGCCAACAGGCCTTTGTGCTGTTTGAGGGCATGCACAAAATGGTTGGCGCTGTCGTAGGGCAGCAGCACCTGCGGCGTGCCGGCGGCCAGGATCACCGGCTTGTTCATCTGCGGGTTGAGCTGCTTGAACTCGTCCAGCGGCAGGCCGGCCAGGCGCGCCGCCAGATCAACATCGATGTCGCGGTCGATGCCCACCGAGACAAAGTAGGGGTGGTTCAGCAAGGTGGGCAGGGCCAGCGCAAACGCCTCAGGCCGCAGCACGATGTTTTTCACCGCTTGCAGCTTGGGCAGGTAGTTGCGCGTCTCGTCGGGCATCGCCAGGCTGGCGTAGTCGGTGGCCAGGCCGGCTTTCTGGTTGCGGTTGATGGCGCGCTGCACATTGCCCTGGCCCCAGTTGTAAGCGGCCAGCGCCAACTGCCAGTCACCAAACATGCCGTGCAGGGTTTGCAGGTAATCGAGCGCGGCGCGGGTGGACGCCAGCACATCGCGCCGGTCATCACGAAAGATGTTTTGCCGGAGTGAAAAATCACGCCCGGTGGCCGGCACAAACTGCCACATGCCGGACGCCTTGGCGGTGGACATGGCCTGCGGGTTGTAGGCGCTCTCGATAAACGGCAGCAGCGCCAGCTCAGTGGGCATGCCGCGCTTGGTGACCTCTTCAACGGTGTGGAACAGGTAGCGGCCGCCACGCTCGGTCATGCGCTGCACATAGTCGGGCCGGCCGGCATACCACTGCTCCCATTTGCGCACCAGCTCGTTGTCCAGATCGGCCATCGCCACGCCCTGGCGCACACGCGACCAGAGATCGATCTGCGCGGCCGGGGCGTCCAGGTCCAGCCGCTCGGTGGGGCGCAGGGGATCCACCGCGATGACGGCGGCGGTGGCCGCCGGCTCGGCCAGCACGGCGGCCAATGGCGCCAGCGGCCGGGCGCTGGGTGGGCGAGCGGCGGCGGCGGCCTGCAGGGCCGGCAGGTCGGTCAGCGGCGCGCTGGTGGTGATGCTGGCGGTGAGGCCGGTGGTGATGCCGGCGGGCTTGTCGGCCGGGCCCGGCGCAGTGGCGCAGGCGGCCAGCAGGGCGGCGCTGGCCAGCACGGCCAGCATCGGCAAGGCGGTCAGGCCGTGCATACGGCGGGGGTGCGGGGGGCTGGCATCGGCGGGCGGCAGTGTCATCAAAAGTGGTTCTTCCATTCGCGCAGCGCGCCCAGCACGGCGGGGCCACCGGCATCGGCGGCGCCACGCTGGGCGGCGCTGCGGATCACGGCGGCTTGGTCGCAGCGCATGAAGGGGTTGATCGCCAGCTCACGCGCGATGGTGGACGGCAAGGTGGGCTGGCCCGCCGCGCGCAAGGCCCGGCTGGCACGGATGCGCGCGGCAACGTCGGCATTGGCCGGCTCGACGGCGGCGGCAAAGCGCAGATTGGCTTCGGTGTACTCATGGCCGCAGCACACCCGGGTGGCGCCGGGCAGTGCGGCCAGCTTGGCCAGTGATTGGTGCATCTGTGCCGGCGTGCCCTCAAACAGCCGGCCGCAACCGGCCGAGAACAGCGTGTCGCCGCAAAACAGCATCGGCTCGGCGCCGCCGTGCGCCGGCAGAAAGTAGGCGATGTGGCCGGCGGTGTGGCCCGGCACGTCGATCACCTCGAAGGCCAGGCCCATCAAAACGGCCGTATCGCCTTGCGCCACCGGCACAAACGGCGTCGGGATTTCCTCGCGCGCCGGGCCATACACCGGGCCCTGCAGCCGGGGCCGCAGCGCCGTCACGCCACCGACGTGATCGGCGTGGTGGTGCGTCAATAGAATGCCGGCCAGCGTGAGCTGCAAACTGTCCAGCGCTGCAAGTACCGGTGCGGCGTCGCCCGGATCAACCACGATGGCCTGCGCACCATCGTGCAGCAGCCAGATGTAGTTGTCAGAGAAAGCGGGCAGGGCGACTAGATTCATCATGGTGCAAAGTCCGTCGATTATAGAGTTGGCCCAGTGGCTGCAAAGCCCGCCCGGCCGCCTGCTGCTGGCCTGGGAGCAGGCCGAGCTGGACCGCACGGTGACCGACCTGTTCGGCTTTCACGCACTGCAACTGGGCCTGGCCGATCTGGCCGGCCTGCGCGCCAACCGCATGCCGCACCGCTGGGTGGCCAGCGAGCAGCTGCACCGGCCCAAAATCGAGCTCACGGCGCTGCCGTTGCCGCCGCTGGACGAGGCCTTGACCAGCATGCTGCCGATGCCGCCCGGCCATGCGCTGCGGTGTGATTTTGATGCACTGCCGTTTGCCAACCAGAGCCTGGACCTGGTGCTGTTGCCACACACGCTGGAGCTGGCGCACGACCCGCACGACACGCTGCGCGAAGTCGAGCGGGTGCTGCGGCCCGAGGGCCGGGTGGTGATCGTCGGCTTCAACCCGGCCAGCCTGTGGGGGCTGCGCCAAAGCGCCGGCCATCTGCGCCAGCGGCTGGGCCTGGGCGGCCCGCTGTACCTGCCGGGCGCGGGTGAGTCGATCGGCTACGGCCGGGTGCGCGATTGGCTGCGGCTGCTGGGTTTTGAGGTCGAGCGCGGGCGGTTCGGGCTGTGGCGGCCGCCGCTGCGCTCGGAGCGCGGCCTGGCGCGCACCGCCTGGCTTGAGCCGGCCGGTGCCCGTGGTTGGCCGGTGCTGGGCGCGGTCTACCTGGTGGAGGCCGTCAAGCGGGTGCGTGGCATGCGGCTGGTGGGCCTGGCAAGGCGCCGCAGCGTGGCCGGCCAGGCCGCGCCGGCGGTGGTGGCCAATGCGCTGTCCGAGCCCCGGCGGCCCGCCGGTGGCCCGGCACCGGCCCCGGCGCCGGCCCAATTCGACGCGCTGGATTGACGTTGGGCGCGCCGGCCGGGCGGTCAATCGTGCCGTCATGACCACCCGCCGACCCGGCCCACCAAGCCCGTCCGTCAAACCAGGCCGCCCAGGCCTGTCCGTCAAACCAGGCCGTCGAACGGCATCACGTCCACCAGATCGCCGGCGGCCACATCGCCCTGGCCGTGCTGCAGCACCACCATGCCGTTGGCCTGGCTCATGCTGCGCAGGATGCCCGACCCTTGTGCGCCGGTGATGCGCACCTGCCAGCGGCCGTCGGCGGCCTGGCTGACGATGCCGCGCTGGTACTCGGTGCGGCCGGGTTTTTTGCGCAGCGCCGCCTCGCTGACGGCGCGCAGCAGCGGCAGCGGCTGCGGCGTGGCCCCGCTCATCGCCAGCAGGGCGTCGCGCACCAGGGCGTAAAAGGTGACCATCACCGCCACCGGGTTGCCCGGCAGGCCAAACAGCATGGCCGGCGGGTGGGCAATGCCGTTGCTGCCCGCAACACCGCCCGCACCGCCCATGCGCCCGATGGCCATCGGCCGCCCGGGCCGCATCGCGATCTTCCAGAACAGCACCTCACCCAGCGCCTTCATCACCTGCTTGGTGTGGTCGGCCTCGCCCACGCTGACCCCGCCCGAGGTGATCACCGCGTCCGCACAGCCGGCGGCCTGGCTGAACGCGGCACGCAGCGCGGCCGGGTCGTCGCGCACCACGCCGAGATCGATCACCTCAACGCCGAGCCGGGTGAGCATGGCCCAGATCGTGTAGCGGTTGCTGTCGTAGACATTGCCGGCGGCCAGCGGCTCACCGACCGAGCGCAGCTCATCGCCGGTGGAGAAAAACGCCACCCGCAGCCGGCGGTATACCGCCACTTCGGCCTGGCCGAGTGAGGCCAGCAGCCCCAGATCGGCCGGCCCCAGGATGCGCCCGGCCTGCAGCGCCGTCTCACCGCAGGCCAGGTCTTCGCCGCGCAGCCGGCGGTTGTCACCGGCCTGCACGGTGCCGGCGGGGATGCGCACCCGGCCGTCCGGCTCAGGGTGGGTGAGCTCTTGCGGCACCACGGTGTCAAGCCCGGCTGGCAGCACCGCACCGGTCATGATGCGCAGGCCCTGGCCCGGGCCCACCGCGCCGCTGAAGTTGGCGCCGGCAAAACCGGTGCCGACCACGCTGATCAGCGCATCCGCGCCCGCCAGCAGATCGGCCGAGCGCAGCGCGTAGCCGTCCATCGCCGAGTTGTCGTGCGCCGGCACGTCGATGGCTGAGACCACATCGCGGGCCAGCACCCGGCCCAGCGCGCTGCGGATGGCCAGGCATTCCACCGCCTGCACGCGCGGCACCAGCCGGGCGATGAACTCTCGCGCCTGCGCCACCGGCAGGGCGTTGGCGTCATAGCCGGCAATGCCGGCGCCGATCTGGTCAAGGCTGGGCGGGGCGCTGTCGGGCACGATCTCAGCCGCCGATGTAGTGCATTTCGACCCGGCGCTGGGCCGGGGCGCTGGCAGCGGGCGCCCCGGCGCGCAACGCCGAGTAGCGGTCATCGCGCCCGGCCCACACGGCGGCCAGCGCGCTGGTGATGTCGGCGTCCGACACCCCGCCGCGCAGCAGCGCGCGCAAATCATGGCCCTGGCTGGCAAACAGGCAGAGAAACAATTTGCCCTCGGTGGACAGCCGGGCGCGGTTGCAGTCGTGGCAGAACGCCTGCGTGACGCTGGAGATCAGCCCGATCTCACCGCGCCCGTCGGCATGGGCCCAGCGCTCGGCCGTCTCACCGGCCACGGTGGGTTGCAGTGGCACCAGCGTGAACTCGGTTTGCAGGATATTCAGCACCTCGGCCGACGGCAGCACATCGTCCATGCGCCAGCCGTTGGACGTGCCCACGTCCATGTACTCGATGAAGCGCAGCACGGTGCGGCCGTCAAATTGCTGCCGGAAGTAGCGCGCCATCGGCAGGATTTCTTGCGCGTTGGTGCCACGCTTGACCACCATGTTCACCTTGATCGGCCCAAGCCCGGCGGCGTGGGCGGCGGCAATGCCGGCCAGCACATCGGCCACCGGAAAATCCACATCGTTCATGCGCCGGAACACCGCGTCGTCCAGCCCGTCCAGGCTGACCGTCACCCGTTGCAAGCCGGCGCTTTTCAGCGCTGCGGCCTTGCGCGCCAGCACCGAGCCGTTGGTCGTCAGCGTGATGTCGAGCGCGGCGCCGTCGGGGGTGCGCAGCTCGGCCAGCAGGGCGATCAGCGACTCCAGCCCCTTGCGCAGCAGCGGCTCACCGCCGGTGAGTCGGATCTTCTGCACGCCGTGCGCGACAAAAATCCGCGCCAGCCGGGTGATCTCTTCGAAGCTGAGCAGGCTGGTCTGCGGCAGAAAGACGTAATCCCGGTCGAACAGCGCTTTCGGCATGCAGTAGCTGCAGCGGAAGTTGCAGCGGTCGGTGACCGAGATTCGCAAATCGCGCAGCGGCCGGCCCAGCGCGTCGGCCAGCAGCCCGGTGGCGGCAATGGCCCGATGCGGAATGCCCGGCGCCGCAGCGGCGTAGCGCAAGTCGGCCAGTGGAATGACGGTGGTGCCCATGGGCTGGATTGTGCCGTGGCCGCCGGGCCTGCCGGGCGGGCCGCAATCAGCGTGCGGAGGGCAGCTGCGGCATGGCCGCGCTCAAATCAGCCCGGCGCGCGCCGGTGAAGCGGCGCGACCAGTACGACTGTCGCATGTCCTCGATGCGCACCTCGCCGCCCAGGCGCGGCGCGTGGATGAACTTGTCGTCGCCCACGTAAATGCCGACGTGCGAGAAGGTGCGCTTCATGGTGTTGAAAAACACCAGGTCACCGGGCTTCAACTCTTGCCGCTGGATGCTGGCCAGCCCGGCGGCATGGGCTTGCTCATCGGCCCGGCGCGGCAGGGCCAGGCCAATGCTGTTCTCGAAGATGTGGCGGGTAAAGCCGCTGCAGTCGAAGCCGGTTTCTTCGCTGCTGCCGCCGCGCCGGTAGGGCACGCCAAGAAAGTTCATGGCCTGCATCACCAGATCGGATGCGGTGTCGCGCACCGAGTTTCTGACGGCATCCACCAGCGCGCCGGGTGCCAGCGGGCGCAACAGGCCGCGCTCACCCAGCAGGCTCATGATCGGGTCGGTCAGCGCGTTGCCGGTGGTCGCGGTGCTGCCCGGCCAGGGCACGGCCTGCGCTGTTGGCGGGTTGGCGCCGGACACCGCCGCATCGGGCGCGGCGTGAACGGGCGGTGCGGCCAGGGCCATCGCCAGCAGGAGCGTGGCCCACAGGGGCGTGGTGGAGGTAGGAGAAAAACGCATCGGCGCGCAGGATAACACCCGGCCTGCGCCGGCCCGCCGCCGCCCGGGTTGCCGCAGTTCGGCGCACCGGTGCTGACGGGCACCCGGCCCAGGCGGCAGAATCGGCGCCGCCGCCCACCAGGCGGCACCCACCCCTTCAGGCGCTGCGATGCACAAACCTTTGAATGTCCTGCTGGCCAGCGTCGGCCTGGCCGTTGCCGCCGCCCTGTTACCGAGCGCTTTTGCGGCGCCGCCGCAAGTGATCGGCCCGGCGTTTCCGCAATTTGCGTCGGCCGACGCGCTCAAGGCGGCCTGCGACCAGGGCCTGCTGGCGGCAACAACCAAGCTGCGGCAAATCGAGCGCCGGCCCGCCGCTGGCCGCTGGCTGGCGGCTTACGACGCCTTCAGCGCGGCGCTGGAAGATTTGTCCAGCCCGCTGCTGTTTTTGTCGGCCGTGCATCCCGACAAGCCGATGCGCGATGCGTCCGAGGCCTGTGAGCTGCGCTGGAACGACTTCAACTCCACGCTCGGCCAGAACGAGCGGCTCTACCGCGCGGCCAAGGCACTGCGGCCCCCGGATGCGGCCGACCGCCTGCTGCGCCAGACGCTGCTGGAAGGCTTTGACGATGCCGGTGTGGGTTTGCCACCAGCGCAGCGCGCCCAGGCCAAGCAACTCAATGACCGCATCAGCGAGCTGGGCCAGGCTTTTGATCGCAACATCCGCGATGCCAAGGTGCAGCTTGCCGTCACCGAGGCCGATCTGGCCGGTGTGCCGGCGGCCGTGTGGCAGGGCGCCCAGCGCGATGCAGACGGCCGGCTGCTGCTGGGGCTGGACTACCCGACCTACGGCCCGGTGCTGCAACTGGCCGATCTGGCCAGCACCCGCGAGCGCTTCTGGCGCGCCAAGACCAACGAGGGCGGCCAGGCCAACCTGGCCTTGCTGGCACAGATCACCGGGCTGCGCAAACAGTACGCGGCGCTGTTTGGCGCCGCCAGTTGGGACGCTTTTGTGCTGCGCCGGCGCATGGCCGAGACCCCGGCGCAGGCGCTGGCTTTTCTGGCTGACGTCAAAGCGGCCGTGCAACAGCGTGAGCTCACCGAGCTTGCCGAGCTGCGCACCGCCAAGGCCGCGCAGCTCAAGGTGGCCGCCGACGCGACCACGCTGGACCGCTGGGATGTCAACTACTACACCGAGCGCGTGCGGCGTGAGCGCTATGCGGTGGACCAGGAGGCGTTTCGGGCCTACTTTCCGCCGCAGGCCAGCCTGCAATTCGTATTGCGCCTGATCGAGCGCTTGATGGGCGTGCGCTACCAGCGCATCGAGGGCGCGGCCGCATGGCATGCCGAGGTGCAAACCTATGCCGTCTCCGATGCCGCCAGCGGCAAGCCGCTGGCCACGATGTGGGTTGATCTGTACCCGCGTGAGGGCAAATACAACCACGCGGCGGTGTGGGGCTTGCGGTCAGCGTCGCTGGCGCAAAAACGGCCGTCGCAGGCCGCGCTGGTGGTCAACTTCGACCGCAAAGGCTTGACCATCGACGAGCTGGAAACCCTGCTGCACGAGCTGGGCCATGCGGTGCACAACAACCTGTCGGCCACCCGCCGTGCGCTGCAGGCCGGCACCAGCGTGCAACGCGATTTTGTCGAGGCGCCGTCGCAGATGCTGGAAGACTGGGTGTTCGACAAGCGGGTGCAAAAACTGTTTGCCGAGGTCTGCCCCACCTGCACACCGGTGCCCGATGCGCTGCTCGACCAGGCGCTGGCCGCCAGCCGCTTTGGCAAGGGCGTGCAGTTTTCGCGCCAGCACCTGTACGCCAGTTACGACCTGGCGCTGTACGGCCCCCAGTTGCAAGACCCGCTGGCGCTGTGGGCGCAGATGGAAGGCGACACGCCGCTGGGCCATGTGCCCGGCACGATGTTCCCCGCAGGCTTCAGCCACATTGCGGGCGGTTACAGCGCCGGCTACTACGGCTACCTGTGGAGCCTGGTGGTGGCGATGGATTTGCGCACCGCTTTTGCCGCCAACAAGCTGGACCCGGCGGTGGGCCGGCGCTACCGCGACAAGGTGCTGGGCCAGGGCAGCGCCCGCTTGCCGCAGGCCCTGGTGCATGATTTTCTCGGCCGCGACTTCAACGCCCAGGCGTTTTTTGATGATTTGAAGCGCTGACCGTCAAGGCCCACCTCGATTGCCGCCCCATCCGCTATCCACCCCCAACGCAGGTTTCGAAGATGAATACCCTCAGATGCTGCGCCTTCGCGCAGGCCATGCCCGTTGCCGGTGCCTGCCTGGCCGC
>JANMKO010000090.1:0-6240 GCA_031372085.1 Betaproteobacteria bacterium | reverse complement strand
ATTGGCGCGCTGCATCACGGCCTCAAGAATCAAACCGCCGACGTTCTCAAAATGGCCGTCGATGCCGTCAGGGCAAGCCTCTTTGAGCGCCTGCGACAGCGATTTGAGGTCAGGGTATTTTTTGTAATCGATGCAGGCATCAAAGCCGAGTTCATTGACCACGTAGGCGCATTTGTCAGCGCCGCCGGCGATGCCCACCACCCGGGCGCCACGCGCCTTGGCCAGCTGGCCCACCGCGCTGCCCACCGCGCCGCTGGCGGCCGACACCACCACCGTCTCACCGGCCTTGGGGTTGATGATCTTGACCAGGCCGTACCAGGCGGTGACGCCGGGCATGCCCACGGCGCCCAGGTAGGCCGACAGCGGCACGTGGGCGGTGTCGACTTTCTGGATCACGCCGCGCTGGCTGGCATCGACCACCCGGTATTGCTGCCAGCCGCCCATGCCCACCACCTTGTCGCCCACCGCGAAAGCCGGGTTTTTGCTGGCCACCACCTCACCCACGGTGCCGCCGCCCATCACCTCACCCAGCGCCTGCGGCACGGCGTAGCTTTTGCCGTCGTTCATGCGGCCGCGCATGTAGGGGTCGAGGCTCATGTAGTGGTTTTTCACCAGCACCTGGCCGTCGGTGAGATCGGGCACGGGCACCTCGACCAGCTTGAAGTTGGCGGCGGTGGGCTCACCGTCGGGGCGCGAATCGAGCAGGAATTGCTTGTTCATCAGCGGGGTCATGGCGGCGTGTCCTTTGGCGGTTGAGGGGTCGGGTCGGGGTGTGTGGCCGGCGCCGGGCCTGGGTTGATGCCCCGGCCGCGCACCGGCAAGGCGCGCAAGTACTTGAAAGTGCCGGTGGCGGTGGCGCAAAGCTGGCCGGCGTCGTCAAACAGCGATGCCTCGCAAAAGGCCAGCGTGGCGGTCTTGTGCAGCAGTTTGGCCACGGCCCGCAACTGGTGCTCGGCCGGCCGCATGAAGCTGGTTTTCATCTCGATGGTGGCCACGCCCATGCCGTGCGGGTTGGCGCTGCGGGCGGCCATGGCCATGGCCACGTCCAGCATCGTCATCACCACGCCGCCGTGGGCCACCTCCCAGGTGTTGAGATGGGCCTCGTCCAGATCCACCCGCAACTCGGCATGGCCGTCGCCAAAACCGTGCAGCTCGATGCCCAGTGACTCGACAAACGGCACTTTGGCCGGGAAAGGGATCGGCGAAATTTTTTTGCGCATGCCAGCCTTGAAAGCCGTCGAAGGCCAGTCGCTCAGTGGCCGATGACGCAGCTGACACCGCCGTCGATCACCAAAATCTGCCCGGTGATGTGCTTGCCGGCGGCGCTGGCAAACAGCAGCGCCGCGCCCTTCAGATCATCGTCATCGCCCAGCCGGCCCAACGGCGACTGCGCGGCCATCGCCTCGGCGCCCATTTTGTCCAGCAAGCCGCGGGTCATCTTGCTGGGGAAGAACCCCGGTGCGATGGCGTTGACGTTGATGCCGTGCGCGCCCCACTCGGCCGCCAGCGTGCGGGTGAAGTTGACCACCGCGCCCTTGCTGGTGTTGTAGGCAATCGTCTGCATGCCGGGCGGGTTGCCGGCCAGGCCGGCAATCGACGCGATGTTGATGATGCGGCCCTGGCGGCGCGGGATCATGCTGAGCTTGGCAATCGTCTGGCTGAAGACGAACAGGCTGCGGATGTTCAGGTTCATCACCTTGTCCCAGGCGTCGAGCGAATGGTCTTCGGCCGGCGCGCCCCAGGCGGCACCGGCGTTGTTGACGAGGATGTCGACCGGGCCCAGCCGCTCCAGCGTCTCGGTGCAGACGCGGCGCGCCTCATCCGGGTTGGCGGCATCGGCGGCAATCCAGCGCGCGTCGATGCCGCGCTGGCTCAGGTGGGCCACTGCTTCTTCAAGATCAGCCGCCTTGCGCGAGCTGAGCATCACTTTGGCGCCGGCATCACCCAGCGCCTCGGCGATTTGCAGCCCCAGCCCGCGTGAGCCGCCGGTGACGAGGGCGGTGCGGCCGGTCAAGTCAAACAATTTGGCGATGGCGTCGGTCATGGGATGGGCGCTTTCAAAAATGGGGGTTGGGGGCGGCGGTCGGGCCTGCGGCATCGGGCGCGCAGCCCCGGGTGTGCGGTAGCGTCCGGGCCGGCCCGGGCGGTATCAAAACCAATCGTCCTGCATATCGCGGCAGGTGGGGTTGCGGCTGGCCACCACCGCCAGCCAGGCGTCGATCTTGGGCAGCTCGTAGGCAAAAAAGTAGTGGCAGGCTTGCAGCTTGCCGGGCACAAAGCCGGCTTCAGTGACAGTCACACCCGCCCCACCCGCCACGCCGGCCTGCGCCGTCAAGGCCACGTCCAGCCACACCCACGCCAACACCACATGGCCAAAGGCTTGCAGATACGGCGTGGCATTGGCCAGCGCGTCTTCGGGCACGCCGGTAGACCAGGCGGCCCGGGTGGCGGCGTACAGCTGCTCGAGTGCGCCGGCCAGCGCCGCGCCGTGCCCCGCCAAGGCCGGCGCAGTGGCCGCCCGGGCCAGCGTGCGCTGCACCGTGGTGGCCAGCAATTTGAGCCCCGCGCCGTCGTTCATCACCACCTTGCGGCCCAGCAAATCCAGCGCCTGGATGCCGTGCGTGCCCTCGTGGATCATGTTCAGCCGGTTGTCGCGCCAATACTGCTCAACCGGAAAGTCACGGGTGTAGCCATAGCCGCCAAGCACCTGGATGGCCAGGCTGTTGGCCTCCAGGCACCACTCACTGGGCCAGCTTTTGGCGATCGGGGTCAGCACCTCCAGCAGCAGCGCGGCGTCACGCGCGGCGTCGGGTGCGCCCGTGTGCTGCTCGTCTACCAGCCGGGCGCAGTACAGCGCCAGCGCCAGCGCGCCCTCGCTGTACGCTTTTTGCGCCAGCAGCATGCGTTTGACATCGGCATGCTCAATGATCGGCACTTGCGGCGCGGCGGCGTTTTTGCTGAATGTGGACCCCCGAGACGCCTGTGGCGTCGCCCCCCCGAGGGGGTGGCCAGCGCCTTGGGACGGCCCGGCGCCGCTGGCGGCGGTGGGCCGGCCCTGCGGGCGCTGGCGGGCATAGGCCAGCGACGCCTCATAACCGGCCATGCCCAGCATGGTGGCGGCCAGGCCCACGCCTATGCGGGCCTCGTTCATCATGTGGAACATGCAGCGCAGGCCCTCGCCCTGCCGGCCCACGAGGTAGCCCACCGCCCCCGCCTGGCCGCCGGGCGTGAAGCGGCCCTCACCAAAGTTGAGCAAGGTGTTGGTGGTGCCGCGCCAGCCCAGCTTGTGGTTCAGCCCGGCCAGCACCACATCGTTGCGCTCACCGGTGAGTTGGCCGTCAAGGCCCACCATTTTTTTGGGCACGATGAACAGCGAGATGCCTTTGGTGCCGGGCAGCGGTTTGCCGTCGGCCCCGGGAATCTTGGCCAGCACCAGGTGCACGATGTTCTCGGTCAGCTCATGCTCGCCGGCCGAAATCCACATCTTGTTGCCCTTGAGGCGGTAGCGCGGGCCCAGCGGGTCGGCCTCAAAATCAGCCCCGTCGGGCAGCGCCCGGGTGGCCACGTCCGACAAGCTGGAGCCGGCCTGCGGCTCACTCAAACACATCGTGCCGGAGAAGCGGCCCGAGAAGGCATTGAGCGCAAACACGCGCTTCTGGGCGGCGGTGCCGTGCGCCATCAGCAAGTTGGCATTGCCGACGGTGAGCATGCCGGCACCGATGCTGACGGAGGCTTTGGCAAAAAAAGCGTTGGCCGCCGCCTCCAGCGTGTACGGCAGTTGCATGCCGCCGATCTCGGTGTCTTGCGCCGCCATCAACATGCCGGATTCGGCGTAGGCGGTCCAGGCGTCTTGCGTGGCTTGCGGCAGGACGACTTTTTCACCGTCAAAGCGCGGCTCTTCGGTATCGACCAGGCGGTTGAAAGGGGCAAATTTGTCACGCGCGATGCGCTCGCAGGTGTCCAGTACCTGGGTAAAGGTCTCGGCGCTGTGCTCGGCAAAGCGCGGCCTGGCGGTCAGCGCGGTGACTTGCAGCCAGTCATTGAGCAAAAAATCGAGGGTGGTGCGCATGGGGTGGGTGTGTCGGGTGCCAGTAAAAATTCTCATCGAGGGCGTGTCTTGCGCCCGTTCCCGCGTGCGGGAGAGGGCGCAAGGCCACCGTCATCCCGCCAGGCCAAAGTGCGCCAGTGCGGCCTGGGCAACGGGTGCGCCCCACTCGGGCAAAAAATGGCCGCCGTCGGCCACTTGCATCGGTGGCGGGCAGCTGCGGATGGTTTTCTGCAGTGCCAACATCGTCGGCAGGCCCAGCACCGGGTCTTGCACGCCCACCGCCATGAAGCTGTCACCGGCCCAGCGCTGTTGCCAAAACTCGGCGGCCTCGCGGCTGGTGGCTGCGCCCGGCGCGTCTGGCCCATCGGGCACCAAGTTGGGAAACGCCCGCAACGCCGCCTTGAAGCTGGCATCGGGAAACGGCGCGTCATAGCCCGCTGCCTCGGCGTCGGCCATGTCGCGCTTGCCGCGCCGCAGCAATTTGCCCACCGCCATGTCGGGCTGGCCGTTGCTGTAGCTGCGCCACTGGCGAAAGCCTTCGGTCAGCGCACCGGTGGCCAGCGTGGTGTTCATCACCAGCGCCCGGGTGAAGCGGCCCGGGCAGGCCATCGGCAAGGTGAGGCCGAAGATGCCGCCCCAGTCCTGGCAAACCAGCAGGATATTTTGCAAATCCAGCGTGTCGATCAGGTTGAGCAGGCTCTGGCGGTGCTTGTCGAACTGGTGCCAGGCTTCGTCGGCCGGTTTGTCGGACCGGCCAAAGCCGATCAAATCGGGCACCACCACCCGCAGGCCGGCCGCCGTGAACACTGGCAGCATGTGGCGGTACAGATAGCCCCAGGTCGGGTTGCCGTGCAGGCACAGCGCGGTGACCGCCGCATCCCGAGGGCCTTCGTCGATATAGGCCATGCGCAGGCTGGCATCGAGACCGTCCAGCGGATTCAAGTACCGGGCGGCATACGCCCAGCCCGGCAGGCCGACAAAACGCCCGTCGGGGGTGCGCAGCGTGTCCATCGCCGGCGGCAGGTTCACAAGACTTCAAACACGCCGGCAGCGCCCATGCCGCCGCCGATGCACATCGTCACGCACACCCGCTTGGCGCCGCGCCGCTTGCCCTCGATCAGCGCATGGCCGGTGAGGCGCTGGCCGCTCATGCCGTAGGGGTGGCCCACCGCAATCGCGCCGCCGTTGACATTGAGCCGGTCCATCGGGATGCCGAGCTTGTCAGCGCAGTACAGCACCTGCACCGCAAAAGCCTCGTTCAACTCCCACAGGTCGATGTCGGCAACCGTCAAGCCCAGGCGCTTGAGCACCTTGGGCACGGCAAACACCGGGCCGATGCCCATTTCATCGGGCTCACAGCCGGCCACCGCAAAGCCGAGAAAGCGGCCCAACGGCTTCAAGCCTTTTTGCTGGGCGTAGCTGTCGCTGACCAGCACGCAGGCCCCCGCCCCGTCACTGAACTGGCTGGCATTGCCGCCGGTGATCACGCCGCCGGGCACCGCCGTGCGCACGTCCTTGATGCTGTCGTAGGTGGTGCCGGGCCGCAGGCCCTCGTCGGCGCTGACGGTGAGCTCCTTGCTGCGCAGGCCCAGCACCGCGTCGGCCACACCGGCCGTGACGGTGATGGCGGCAATCTCGTCGGCAAACTTGCCGGCCTCTTGCGCAGCGCAGGCTTTTTGCTGGCTGCCGGCGCCGTACTGGTCCATGCGCTCACGCGCAATGTGGTAGCGCCTGGCCACGTTCTCGGCGGTTTGCAGCATGTTCCAGTAGATCTCGGGCTTGATCTTCTGCAGCGCCGGATCGACCAGCATGTGGGTGTTCATCTCTTGCTGCACGCAAGAGATGCTCTCGACACCACCGGCCACAAACACATCACCCTCGCCGGCAATGATGCGCTGCGCGGCCATGGCGATGGTTTGCAAGCCGCTTGAGCAAAACCGGTTCACGGTGGCGCCGCTCACCGTGATCGGCAGCCCGGCGCGCAGGGCGGCCTGGCGGGCGATGTTCATGCCGGTGGCGCCTTCGGGGTTGGCGCAGCCCATCAGCACATCGTCGATCGCACCGGGGTCGATGCCGGCGCGCTGCACGGCGTGGGCGATGGTATGGCCGCCCAGCGTGGCGCCGTGGGTCATGTTGAAAGCGCCCTTCCAGCTTTTGGCCAGGGGCGTGCGGGCGGTGGAGACGATCACGGC
>JANMKO010000153.1:0-3372 GCA_031372085.1 Betaproteobacteria bacterium | reverse complement strand
CCAGGCCGTTGCGCTGGTGCCCTACGCCGCACCGGGCACCGGCTTTGTGCGCCACTCGGCCGCCGACGTGCTGGCCGGGCGCCTGGCGCCCGACGCGCTGCGTGGCAAGGTGGTGCTGGTGGGGGTTAGCGCGCCGGGCCTGATCGACCAGCGCGCCACGCCGGTGGACGCGCTGATGCTGGGCACCCTCGTGCATGCCCACTTGCTGGCGGGCCTGCTGGCCGGCCGGGTGCTGGTGGTGCCGCCGCAGGCCGCGCTGGTCGATTGGCTCAGCCTGCTGCTGCTCGGCGGCGCGCTGGTGCTGGCGCTGCCCCGGCTGGCGCTGTGGCAGGGCGCCGTGCTGGCGGCCGGGCTGGTGGCCGGGCTGATCGCCCTGCACGTGGCGCTGTGGCAGCAGGCCGGCTGGGTGCTGCCGCTGGCCAGCGGCTTGCTGCTGCCGCTGGCCTTGCTGGGCCTGCACCTGCTGCTGCAGTACCGGCACGCCACCGGCGCCCGACGCCAGCTGGCGCAGCTGTTTGGCCAGTACGTGCCACCCGAGCTGGTGCAAGAGATGAGCCGCGCCCCTGAGCGCTACAGCATGCGCAGCCGCAGCGCCGAGCTGACCGTGCTGTTTGCCGACGTGCAGGGCTTTTCGGCCCAGGCCGAGCACATGGCGCCGGCCGAGCTGGGCGCGATGATGAACCTGCTGTTCTCGCACCTGACCGATGAGCTGCGCCGGCATCGCGGCACGCTGGACAAATACATCGGCGATTCGGTGATGGCCTTCTGGGGCGCGCCGCTGGACGACCCCGACCATGCCCGCCATGCGGTGGCCGCTGCGCTGGCCATGCGTTGGCGCCTGCCGCTGCTGCATGCCGAGATGGCGGTGCACGGCTGGCCGCCGCTGGACGTCAACATCGGCATCAACACCGGCACCATGGTGGTGGGCGACATGGGATCGCGCCACCGCCGGGCCTACACCGTGATGGGCGATGCGGTGAACCTGGCCGCCCGCCTGCAGGCGTTGAGCAGCCAGCACGGCCTGGGCCTGGTGGTGGGGCAGGCCACGTACCAGGCGCTGCAGCGCGCCGCCCAGCCCCCGCTGTGCCTGGCGTTGGGCGCCGTGCGGGTGCGCGGCCGCGATGCGCCGGTGCGGGTGTGGCATGTGCTGGCCTGGCCGGCTGGCCAAACCGGCGTCAACGGCCAGACCGGCCAGGCCGACGCACTGGCCGGTGACTGGCAGCGCCTGCGCGAGGCCGCCGACGCCGGCCGGCTGGACGAGGCCGACGCGCTGCTGGACGGGCTGGCACGCCACCCACCGCTGCACGCCCTGTGCCGCTGGCAGCGTGGCCGGTTGCGCAGCGCCGTGCGCCCGCTGGCGCTGGACATCACGCTGCCGCCGGCTTGACGGGCTGCGGGGGTTCCGGGCGGGCCCTTGCACACGGCCGCCACTTGCCCACCGGCCGGCGCGGCGGCAGGCCCCTCCCCCCGGTCAGTCAACCGCGCACGGCTCAGCCGCGCGGGTGGTGCTGGGCATGCAGCAGCCGCAGCCGCTCTCTGGCCACATGGGTGTAAATCGTGGTGGTGCCGATGTCGGCATGGCCCAGCAGCAACTGCACCGCGCGCAGATCGGCGCCGTGGTTCAGCAGGTGGGTGGCAAAGGCGTGGCGCAGGGTGTGCGGTGACAGCGGGGCCCGGATGCCGGCGGTCAGCGCGTGGCGTTTGACCAGGGACCAGAACATCTGCCGCGTCATGGCCGCGCCGCGGGCGGTGACAAACAGCGCATCGCTGCGCTGGCCGCCCAGGATCACCTCACGCGCTTGCTGAAGATAGCGCTCGATGCTGTCCCGCGCCTCGGCGCCAAACGGCACCAGCCGCTCTTTGCGGCCCTTGCCCACCACCCGCAGCACGCCCTCGCTCAAGCCCACCCGCACGGTGGCGATGCCCACCAGCTCACTGACGCGCAGGCCGCTGGCGTACATCAGCTCCAGCATCGCCCGGTCACGCAGGCCGAGTGGCGACGCCCCATCGGGCGCTGCCAGCAGCGATTCCACCTGCGCCTCGGACAGCACCTTGGGCACACGCATCTTCGGCTTGGCGCTGCCCAGACGCAGGCTGGCGTCGCTGGCCACCAGGCGCTCGCGCAGCGCCCAGCGGAAAAACCGCTTGAACACCGTCAGCCGCCGGTTGGCGCTGGTGGTGGCACTGCCGGCATGGCGCTGGCTGATGTAGGCCAGCAGGTCGGGCTCGGTGCTGCTGTCGATGGCCCGGCCGGTGGCGTCATGCAGCCAGTGGGCGTAGAGCGTCAGGTCGCGCCGGTAGGCGTCCAGCGTCAGCGGGGCCAGGCCGTCCTCGACCCACAACGCGTCGGCAAAGCGGCTGATCAGCGCCCGGCTGGCCGGCGGCAGCGCCGGGCTGTGGTCGTCGATCAACGCACGGCGCATGGCTTGAGCCGGTCGGGTCTGCCGCACTGCGCCGCAGGCTGGCGCTCAATCCAGCTTGAGCTTTTGCGCCTCGACCACTTTTTTGTAGACCTCGAACTCGGCCTTGATCTGGGCCGCAAACTCGGCCGGGGTGTTGGCCACCACCAGTGAGCCGGTGCCCTCGATGCGGGCCTTGACCTCGGGCAGCTCGGTGGTTTTTTTGACGGCCGCGTAAATCTTGTCCACCACCTCTTTCGGCAGGCCCTTGGGGCCGTAGATGCCGTAATAGGCCATGCGGTTGACCGGCTCCAGCCCCACCTCTTTGAAGGTGGGCACGTTGGGCAGCTGGCTCAGGCGGGCCGGCGCCGAGACGACGATGGGCACCAGCCGGCCGTCCTTGATGAAAGGCAGCGCCGACGGCATGTTGTCAAAAATGATCAGCACCTGGCCGGCCACGGTGTCGTTGAGCGCCGGGCCCGCGCCGCGGTACGGGATGTGGGTGACAAAGGTGCCCGACAGGTTCTTGAACAACTCCATCTGCAAATGGCCAATGCCGCCGGTTCCCGAGCTGGCAAAGCTGTATTTGCCGGGGTTCTTTTTCAATTCAGCCAGAAACCCTGGGTAGTCTTTGGCCGGAAACGACGGGTGCACCGCAATCACGTTGGGCGTGGCCGCCACGTTGCTGATGGGCGTGAAATCAGTGATCGGGTTGTAGGCGATGCGCGGGTTGATGGCCGGGTTGGCCGCCGTCGTCGAGACCGTGGCCATGCCCAGCGCATAGCCGTCGGGCGTGGCTTTGGCGGTGTCGTTGGCGCCCACCGAGCCGCCACCGCCGGCCTTGTTCTCGACAATCATCGGCTGGCCCAGCGCGGCGCCAATCTTGTCGGCAATCGTGCGGGCCACGATGTCGGTGGTGCCGCCGGGCGCAAACGGCACGACCAGCCGGATCGGTTTGCTGGGGTAAGCCTGG
>JANMKO010000047.1:0-2061 GCA_031372085.1 Betaproteobacteria bacterium | reverse complement strand
GTGCGCCGGCCGCTGGCACGGCGCCGGCCTGGCTGGGCGCCCTGCCCCCTTCGGCGCCGCTGGAAGCCGCTGCGGCCTGGCCGCTGGGCCGGGCCCTGGCGCAGCTGGGCGGCGCCTACATCCTGGCCGAAAATGCCCACGGCCTGGTGGTGGTGGACATGCATGCCGCGCATGAGCGCATCGTCTATGAGCGGCTGAAGGCAGCCCAAACCGCCCAACCCACTCAGACAGCCCAGACCGCCCTGGCCGGCACCGGCAGCGGCAGCGGCAGCGGCACCGGCACCGGCACCGGCAACGGCAACGGCAACGGCAACGGCCAGCCCGCCATGGCCTGCCAGCCGCTGTTGATCCCGGCCACCTTTGCCGCCACGCCCGCCGAGGTGGCCTGTGCCGAGGCCCATGCCGACGCGCTGGCCAGCCTCGGCCTGGACATCAGCCCGCTGTCGCCCGGCGTGCTGGCGGTGCGCGCCCGCCCGGCCGCACTGCCCGACGCCGACCCGGTGGCGCTGGCCCGCGCAGTGCTGGCCGATCTGGCTGAACTGGCCGGTGTAGACGCCAGCCGCGTGGTGCAGCGCGCCCGCGACGAGCTGCTGGCCACGATGGCCTGCCACGGCGCGGTGCGCGCCAACCGCCTGCTGACGCTGCCCGAGATGAACGCCCTGCTGCGCGACATGGAGCGCACCGAGCGCGCCGACCAATGCAACCACGGCCGGCCCACCTGGCGCCAGATCAGCATCAAGGCGCTGGACACGCTGTTCTTGCGCGGGCGCTGACGGCGGCGTGCGCCGCCCGGCCGGCGGGCCTGCGCCGGGCCAGCGCCGGGCCTGCGCCGGGCTTGCGCCAGGCACTGGGCACGGGTCTTGCACTAGCCCGCCTGACCCACCCCCGGTGCAACGACATTTGAATGGCGCTTTCAGCGCCGCCGACGCCGCCACGTACACTGATTTGCCCGGTCAACCTGCGCCATTCCATGAAAAGCAAGTCAACGGCCCGTGGCAACCACCGGCCTGCCCCGGCCCAAGGCACGGGCGTCCAGACCCTGGAGATGGTGGCCCGTGAGGCCGGCGTGTCGCCCAGCACCGTGTCGCGCATCCTCAACGGCACGGCGGTGGTCAGTGGGCTCAAAAAACAGGCGGTGGACGACGCCATCGCCAAGCTCGGCTTTGTGCCCAACCCGATGGCCCGTGGCCTGGCGGGTGGCCGCACGCTAAGCATCGGCGTCATCACCCAGGCCATCGACAGCCCGTTTTATGGCGCGGCGCTGCGCGGCATCGAGGACGAGCTCGACCCGCTGGGCTACAGCCCCCTGTTTGTCAGCGGCCACTGGAACGCGGCGGCCGAGTCGCGCTGCATCGACGTGCTGCGCTCACGTCGGGTGGACGGCATCATCGTGCTCACCGGCCGGCTCACCGACCTGGCATTGGAGACGTGCGCCAAAAGCCTGCCGGTGGTGGTGACCGGCCGCACGCTGGCAGCGCCCGGGCTGTTCTCGCTGCACTTCGACAATTTTGAAGGCGGCCGGCTGGCCACCCGCCACCTGATCGAATTGGGCCACCGGCGCATTGCCTTCATCGCCGGCGACCAGGACCACCCCGACGCCAACGAACGGCTGCGCGGCTACCGCGCTGCGCTGGACGCAGCAGGCATCCCCTTTGAGCCGGCGCTGGTGGTGCCGGGTGAGTACCACGAGGTCAGCGGCATGATGGCGGTGAACCGCCTGCTGGAAGGCCATCAGCAATTCACCGCGATCTTTGCCGCCAATGACCAGATGGCCTTCGGCGCATCGCTCGGCTTGCAGCGGCGCTCACTGCGCGTGCCCGAGGACGTGTCGCTGGTCGGCTTTGATGACCTGCCAACCTCGGTCTACGCCATACCGCCGCTGAGTACGGTGCACCAGCCCGCCTATGAGCTGGGCCGGCTGGCGGCGTCGGCCATGTTGCAACTGCTGGCCGGTGAGGTGCCGCGCGTGGTGATGCCCGCGCCGCTGCTGATCACCCGCGAATCCAGCCGCAGGCGGCCGGGCTGACGGCGCTGGCGGGCATGGGGGTGGCCTGCGCTTGC
>JANMKO010000034.1:0-7955 GCA_031372085.1 Betaproteobacteria bacterium | reverse complement strand
CACCCGGCGGTGGCAGCGGCGGCCGCAACGCCAGCGCCGTCGCCACCACCCGCACCGACGGCCGCGCCGGCCCCCGCCTCCGCCTCCGCCTCCGCCCCCACCCCGCCCCGCCCGGTGTTGCTGCAATCGCGCGTGCTGGCCGACAACGAGGCGCTGATGGCGCGCTCGGCGGCCATCACCGCGCGGCTGGCCGCCGAGCAGCCGGGCTTGCAAGACCGGCTGCAGCTGGCGCCCGGGGTGGAGGTGCGTGCCGACGGTGATCTGCGGCTGGCCAGCGACATCGACCTGCAAGCCGCCGCACCACGCACCGGCGGCCAGGCGATGACGCTGACGCTGCGTGCCGCCGGCAACCTGACGCTGGGCTACAGCCTGAGCGACGGCTTCTTGCCGCCCACCGCCAGCGCCAGCCTGGCCCAGGCCGGGCCGGCCGCCAGCGTCCGCCTGGTGGCCGGGGCCGACCTGGCCGCCGCCGATCCGCTGACGACGCTGTCTTTTGTCAACGCCGCCACCAGCGCCGCCGCCAGCGCCACCCCCAGCGCCGCCACCAGCGCCACCCCCAACGCCACCCCCAGCGCCGGCAGCCTGCTGATCGGCCGCGCCCCGGCCACGGCCACCGGCGCCACGCCCAGCGTGCTGGTGCGCAGCACCGTCGGCAACATCGAGCTGGCGGCGGCGGGCGATATCCGCCTGCTGAACAACGGCGTGCGGCTGATCACCACCGGCGCGCCGCTGGCCACCACCGGCCTGCCCGGCTGGGACCGCGTGGGCCTGGCCAGCAACCAGACGCTGCGCGCCGGCAATGAGCCGCTGGGGCCGTTTTTTACCGGCGCCGGCCGCATCACGCTGCAGGCCGGTGGCCAGATCAGCGCGGCGCCCAGCCGGCAGTACGTCACCGACTGGTGGTGGCGCCTGGCGGGCACCACCAGCAGCGGCCAGCCGACGGCCTGGTGGTCGCGCTACGACCTGTTTGCGCAGGGCATCGCGTCATTCGGCGGTGGCGACATCACCGTGCGGGCCGGCGGCAACATCGCCGATCTGGAAGTCAGCACCCCGGGCAGCGGCTATGCGGTGCAGGCCGGCAGCGCCGCCAACGGCATGCCGCTGGCCGGCGGCGCGCTCACCTTGCCGGGCGGGCAGTTGCAGGTGACTGCCGGCGGCGACATCACCAGCGGCCTGTACTTTGGCGGCGGCGCGGTGGCCGCGCTGCGCGCCGACGGCAGCATCCGGGCAGCGGCCAGCACCGGGCTGGGCAGCGCGCATCCGGGTGTGCAGCTTTTTTACCAGGACACCGCCTGGACGCTGGACGCGCTGGGCGATCTGCGCATCGGCAACCTGGCCAACCCGGCGCTGCTGTCGGGCACGGTGCAGGGCTCGGGCCAGGCGCGCGGTGATGTGATCACCGGGCTGGACAACCGGGCCTCACTTGCCGCCCAAAGCCTGGCTGGCAACCTGCTGCTGTCGGACACCCGCACCGCGCTGGCGCCGTCGCAAGACCCGCGCAATACCAGCAGTGACATCGCCAGCCAGGCGCCCGGCCGGCTGCGGCTGCTGGCGCCGTCCGGTGCCATCACGGCCAGCGCGCCGCTGTTGCAGCGGCCGGTGGGCAGCGGCGCGCTGACGCTGCTGGCCGAGACCGACCTCAGCGTGTCGCGCATCGTCGTGGGCGCCGCACCGGCCAGCGCGGGCGTGCGGCCGCTGGCCCGCATCAGCGCCGAGGCCGAGCTGGCCCAGCAATGGCAGCAGACGCCCGAGACCGTGCCCACGCTAGACCAGGGCAACCGGCAGGCGGTGCAACTGGTGGCGCGCAGCGGCAACCTGAGCTTGCAAGCCGACATCCAGAGCGCCCGGCCGCTGCGCGCGCTGGCCGGCCACGACCTGCTGGGCAGCGGCAGCGCCGCGATCACCGTGCAGCACCAGGCCGCTGGCGAGTTGAGCCTGCTGCAGGCCGGCCGCGACATCGTGCTGCCCGACAACACCGCCGCCCGGCTGCGCGTGGCCGGGCCGGGCGATGTGCTGCTGCTGGCCGGGCGCCACGTCAACCTGCAAAGTGCCGCTGGCATCACCAGCGTGGGCAACCAGGACAACCCGCGCCTGCTGCCGGTGGGCGGCGCCAACATCACCGTGGTCAGCGGCGTGCGGTGGGGCGCGGCCGGGGCCGATTACCAGCAGGCACTGGCAGCGGGCTTTCAACTCGCCGGTGGCGGCGCGGCGCTGGTGGCTTATCGCGGTGAGCTGTTTGCCACCGCCCTGGCGCTGGCCCGGGGCTTGCCAGCACCGGCGGCGGGATCGGCCGCGCTGGCCCGGCAGGCGGCGCTGTTCAACACGCTGGACGCGGCGGCGCAGCGGGCGGCGGTGCTCTCGCTGCTGGACGAGATCGGCAGCGCCGGCAACACGACCGGCGGCAACCCTGGCAGCAATACCGGCGGCAGCCCCGGCAGCAATACCGGCGGCAACCCCGGCAGCACCCGCTACGACAGCGCGCGCGCCGCCGCGATGCGCCGCTTTACCGGCCAGACGCTGAGCGACGCCGCCGCGCTGGCCGAGTGGGCAGCGCTGGACGACGCCCGCCGCAGCACGCAGGAAGCGGCGGTGCTGGCCCAACTGCTGGCCGGCGCGTTGCCGGCGGACGCCCGGCAAAGCCTGACCCGGGCGCTGCTGGACGCCGCCGGGCCCGAGCGCACCGCACTGGCGCTGCACGAGGCCTTGTTTGATGAGCTGCGCAGCGCCGGCCGGGCCGCCGCGCGGCTGGCCGCCGGGCCGGCCCGCGACGCCGCCTACCAGCCCGGTTTGTTGGCGCTGGCCGCGCTGTACCCCCGCAGCACAGACGGCCCGGCAGCCGACCCGGCAACCGGCACACCAGCCGACCCGGCATCCGACAACGCAGCCGGCAGCCGCCCGGCCGGCAACATCACGCTGGCCGCCAGCCAGATCAAGACCCAGCAAGGCGGCAACATCCACCTGCTGGCACCGGGCGGCGCGGTGGATGCCGGTGCACTGACCGGCAGCAGCGGCAAAAAAGCCAGTGAGCTGGGCCTGCTCACCACCGCCGGCGGCAAGATCGAGGCCGCTGTGCAGGGCAACTTTGCCGTCAACCAGTCGCGTGTCTTCACGCTGGCCCAGGGCGATTTGTTGCTGTGGAGCAGCCAGGGCAACATCGACGCCGGCAAAGGCGCGCGCACGGTGGCCGGCGCGCCGGCGCCGGTGACCACCATCGACGCCAACGGCAATGTGGTGGTCGATGCGTCGGGCTCGTTCTCGGGCAGCGGCATCGCGGTGCTGGACGCCGGCAGCATCCTCGACCTGTACGCGCCCAAGGGCGAGATCAGCGCCGGTGAGGCCGGCATCAAGCCGCTGGGCCTGGCGTTTTTGGGCGCCAACACCGTGGTCGGCCAGATCGAGGGCTCAGGCAACACGGTGGGCGCACCGCCGCCACCGCCCCCTGCCGGCGCCACGTCGGGCCTGGCCACGCTGGGCCAGGCCAGCGCCGCCGCCACCAGCACCGCCAGCGCCGAGCGCGCCGACGACGCCGAGCGCGACAAGCGCAAGCGCCGCCGCAACCTGCTGCTGGAGTTTCTGGGCTTTGGCCGGGCCGAATGAGCCCGCACCCGCCCCACCGCAACGCCGCACTGGAACCGTCCGTCGACACCCCCCCACCGCCTGCCCACCCGGACCCACCGCCCCGTGAACCCTGCACCCCCCAACCCTGACCCGCAGCGCCTGGCAGCAGCCTGCCGGGTGCCGCCGTGCCCGGTGTCACCGTGCCCGGTGCCACCGTGCCCGGGGCCCGCCAGCCCGGTGCCGGCCCGCCGGCTGGCCCATCGCCACCCGCGCCGCTGGCTGGCCCTGCTGGCCGCGCTGCTGGCCGCCATCACCCCCGTGGCCGCCCAGGCCTGGTGGAACGCCGACTGGACCCAGCGCACCCGGCTCACACTCAACACCAGCGCCACCGGCGTTTTGACCGGTGAGGCGGTGGCCGCCCTGCCGCTGGCCATCCGCCTGCACAGCGGCAATTTCGACTTTCTCGGCAGCCAGCCCGATGGCCGTGACCTGCGCGTGCTGGCGGGCGACGACAAAACCGTGCTGCCGCACCGCATCGAGCGGTTTGATGCCGGCAACGAGCTGGCAGTGCTGTGGGTGCAACTGCCCAGCGTGGCACCGGGCAGCGGCAAGAACACGGTGTTTGTTTATGCCGGCCATGCCAAAGCACCGGCCGCTGCGCCGGGCCAGCCGATGGACAGCGCCACGCTGGCGGCGGTGCACTTTGACGATGCCGCCAACCAGGGTGCCGACAGCGCCGCAGCCGCCAGTGCCACTGCGGCAGCCGGGGCGTCGGGCGCGGGGGGTTCGGCTGGTGCGGGCGGCGCGGGCGCGGCGGCCAGCGGCGCCTGGCGCAGCAGCAGCGCCATCACGCCCGAGCCCAACGCGCTGCTGGCCGGCGGTGCCCGGCTCACCGGCGCAGCGCTGCTGTGGCCGGCCAGTGAGCGCATCCAGATCGCCGCCGGTGGCGCCGCCACGCTGTCGGCCTGGCTGCGGCCCGACGCCGGCAGCCGTGGCACGCTGCTGGCCTGGGGGCCGATCACGCTGGCGCTGGCCGACGGCAAGGCCAGTGCCACCATCGCCGCCAGCAACGCCAGCGGCGCCGCCAAGACCACCTTGGCGGGCGGCAGCCTGGCGCCCACCGCCTGGGGCCATCTGGCGCTGGTGCTGGGCGGCGGCAAGGCGCGCTTGCTCGTCAACGGCGCCGAGGTGGCGCAGGCCGATGCCGCCACGCCGGCACTGGCCGGCGAGCTGCGCATTGGCGACGGCCTGCGCGGCGCCATCGACGAGTTGCAGATCGCCAACACGGCGCGCAGCGCCGACTGGCTGGCGCTGGCCGCCGCCAGCCAGGGCAGCGACGGCAAGCTGGTCAAGGCGCTGCAAGAAAGCCCCGAGCAGGCGAGCGGCGAGAGCCCCGGCTACATCGGCATCCTGGTGAAGAACCTCACCGTCGATGCCTGGGTGATCATCGTCATCCTGGGCCTGCTGTTTGTGCTGGCGCTGGTGGTGATGGTGAGCAAGCTGCGCTACATCGGCCGCGCCGACCGCGAGAACCGGCAGTTTCTGGGCCGCTTCCGGGCTGCCAGCAGTGAGTTGCTGACGCTCGACCAGGGCGGCGCGCATCCCCACTCGTCGCTGTTCCGGCTTTATGCCGCCGGCCAGCGTGAGCTGCAAAAACGCCGCATCGGCGAGCCCGGCGCGGCCGCGCTGGGGGCCGCGTCACTGAACGCCGTCAAGGCCTCGGTGGATGCCGATCTGGTGCGTGAATCTCACCATCTGAATGCCCACATGGTGTGGCTGACGATCGCCATCTCGGGCGGGCCGTTTCTCGGCCTGCTGGGCACGGTGGTGGGCGTGATGATCACCTTTGCGGCCATCGCGGCGGCCGGTGATGTCAACGTCAATGCCATCGCGCCGGGCATTGCCGCCGCGCTGCTGGCCACCGTCGCCGGCCTGGCGGTGGCCATCCCGGCGCTGTTTGGCTACAACTACCTGGCCTCGCGCATCAAGAACATCTCGGCCGACATGCAGATTTTTGTCGATGAGTTTGTCACCCGCGTGGCCGAAGAGTACGGCGCCTGACATGAGCGCCGACATCAAGGCCGACAACGAGCCGTATGACGACATCAACGTCACGCCGATGCTCGACCTGGCGTATGTGCTGCTGGTGGTGTTCATCATCCTCACCACCGCGTCGGTGCAGGGCGTGAAGGTGGATTCACCCAGCACGCGCGCCGCCAACAACCTGGCCCGGCCGCAGACCCGGGCCATCACCATCACCGCCGACGGCTCGATTTACCTCGACGCTTATCCCGTCACGCTGGACCAGTTGCAATCGCGCCTGGCCGACTACAAGGCCGCCAACCCGGCGCTGCCGGTGGTGCTCAAAGGCGACGCCGCCGCGCAGTACGAAAAAGTGATGGCGGTGCTGGACGTGGCCAAGCGGCTGGACATCACCGAGCTGGGCCTGGTGACGCGGCGCGCCGCGCCTTGAGCCGCTGATCGACGAGGCACGACCATGCAGATCAACACCGACGCCCAACCGTACGACAGCATCAACGTCACGCCGATGCTTGATCTGGCGTATGTGCTGCTGGTGGTGTTCATCCTGATGACCACCGCGTCGGTGCAGGGGCTGAACATCAGCCTGCCCAAGCCCAGCAACCAACCCAGCACCGAGCAGCATGCGCTGCTGGTGGTGCAGGTGATGGCCGGTGGTGCCGTGCTGCTGAACGGCGCGCCGGTGACGCTGGACGCGCTGGAGCGCCAGCTGGCGGCCGCCAAGGCGCTGGACGCCAAGATGCAAGTGGCCATCAAGGGCGACGCCCGGGCGCAGTACGCCGCGGTGATCGCCGTCATCGACCTGTGTGACCGGCTGGCCGTCAACATGGGGCTGGTGACGGCCCGCATCGGCACCTGACCATGTCTGGCCTGGCCGAAGAATCGATGCAGCCGGTGGGCGCCGGGCGCCGTGCGCTGCGTGTTTTGGCGGTGCTGCTGGCGCTGGCGGCAGTAATCGCGCTGGGCGGGTGGCTGAAATCCGCGCTGTCGTCCGACACCCCGGCCCGGCGCCAGGCGGCGCGCATCACCATCCTGCCCGACACACCGCCGCCACCGCCGCCCCCACCGCCCAAAGAAGAGCCCAAGCCCCAGGTGCGCAGCGACAAGCCGCCGCCGCCCGACGCCGCGCCCAAGCCGCAGGCCCCACCGGCACCGGCCAATGCGCCGATCAAGATGGAGGGCGCGGCCGGTGACGGCCCAAGCCCGTTTGCCGCCGGTGCGGTGAGCAACGATTACAAGGGCGGCGTGCCCAGCACCGGCGCCGCATCGGGCGGCAGCGGCGTGGCGTCTGACCGGGCGATGGACCGGTTTTATGCCCAATCGGCCCGACAGCTGCTGCAAACCGAGATCGAGCGCCATCTGCAAGCTGATGCGGCCGAGCTGGGCGCCAGCTTCTCGCTGTGGGTTGAGCGCAGCGGCGCCGTGGCCCGCTATGAGCTGGCGCCCAGCGGCAACGCGCCGCAAGACGACGCGCTGCGCGCCGCGCTTGACCAGACCGCCAAAACCCTGCGCCTGCCCCAGCCCCCGGCCGCGCTCACCCAGCCGATGCGCTTTCGGCTGACGGTGCGGCCGCAGGGGTGATGGTGCATCGACCCCGCATCCGCATGGCCCCCTCCCCCGGGCAGGGGGAGGGCTGGGGAGGGGGTCGAACCGGCAGCGGTTGCGGCTTGCGGCTTGCGGCTTGCGGCTTGCGGGTTGCGGCTTGCGGCTTGCGGCTTGCGGCTTGCGGCTTGCGGCTTGCGGCTGCGGCATCACCACCCCCATCCCAACCTTCCCCCTTGCAGGGGGAAGGGGCCGCAACCCAGCACTTTCAGGCACCCCGCTTGCCCCCTCTACCGCAGCCCCGACAGGGTTGGGGTGAGGGCGGCCCTACCCACCCCGTCCCTGCCGCACCGCCGACCGAGACCGCCATGACCCACCACCTCCTGCTGCGCCGCCAGCCCATCACCGGCAGCGTGCTGGCCGTCGTTCTGATGGCTTGCCTGCATGCCCCTGCCCAATCCCAGCCCAGCGACGCTGCCGCACTGGCCCAGCTTCGCGCCACCACGCTGGGCCTGATCGAGGCCCTGGTGTCGCAGGGCCTGCTGACCCGCGAGCGCGCCGACGCGCTGCTGCGCCAGGCCCAGGCCGGGGCACCCGCCGCCGCACCCCCGGCCGCGCCCAGCCCCGACTGGGGCGCACCACCCAACCCGCCGCCCACCCCAGCACCCGGCGCTGGCGCCGCCAAGCCGGTGCAGCGCATCCCCTACCTGTCTGAAACCGTGCGCGCGCAGTTGCGTGAGGATTTGAAGCTCGACGTGCTGGAGCAAGCCCGCACCGAGGGCTGGGCCGATGCGCGCCAGATCCCCGCCTGGTCG
>JANMKO010000146.1:0-2243 GCA_031372085.1 Betaproteobacteria bacterium | reverse complement strand
GCCGGGCCAATCGCTATCGGCGCGGTCGAGGGTGTCGCCGACGCCCTCGCGGCATGCCTCAAGCTGTGGTCGGGCCGCTATGCGGACGTGCGTCCGCAACGGCGCAAGGCGATGGTGTTCATCGGCTACGCGCTGGCGCTCGCGTCACGCCCGCTCATCGGCCTGGCCGGCAACTGGGGCACGATCATCGTGCTGCGCAGCGCCGATCGCCTCGGCAAAGGCTTGCGCGGCGCTCCGCGCGACGCCATCCTCGCCGACGCCACCCCGGCAGACATGCGGGGCCGGGCCTACGGCCTGAACCGCGGCATGGACTACGCCGGCGCGGTGCTCGGCACCTTGATCGCGGCGGCCCTGCTGCAGTGGTCGGGCATGGGCATCCCCCAGGTCATCATGTTGTCGGTGGTGCCTGGGCTGGCGGTGCTCATCTTGCTTGCCTTGCTGCCGAGTCCGACCACCGCAGCGCAGATCGCGGGTGCCAAAAGCGCCACGCTCGCACCGCTGGAGTGGGCGGCGCTGTCGCCCGTGTTGCGCACCTACCTCACCGTGCTCGGTCTGTTCTGCTTCGCCAAGGCGTCAGAGGCTTTCATCATCCTGCGTGGCCACGAACTGGGCATGTCCACGATCACGTTGTTGTTGCTGTGGGCGTGGCTGGCGGCGCTTCAAACGGTCACCGCACTGGCGGGCGCACCGATCACCGACCGCTTGCCCAAACGCACGCTCACGCTGTTGAACTGGGCCAGCCTGGCGGCAGGGTATGGTGCGCTCGCGTTGGCATCGACACCCATCGGGTTGTGGATCGCAGTCTCGATCTACGGGCTTCTCAGTGGCATCAGCGAGGGCGTGGAACGCGCGCTGATCAGTGAACTGGCCGACCCGCAGCGCAAAGGCACCGCCTTTGGCTGGTACTACATGATCTCGGGCCTGGCCGCCATCCCGGCGGGCCTGCTGTTCGGGCTGGTTTGGAAGCTCGCTGGGCCTGCGGCAGCATTTGGAAGCACCGCGTTGATCGCGCTGGGCAGCGCTGCATGGCTCACGCTGTCGGTGCCCGCCGGCAGCGCGACCGGCGGACGGGCCGCCAAATGATTCGTGCCGATGATCCTGCTTTCGTCAGTTGCCCCGTCCGCCAACGGTCAACCCGAGGTTCGGTTTGGGTGCGCAGCCCCATATTTTCTCGGCGATGTGGCGCACGAGGGCGAACTATCGCCGGGTCTGGTCAACCGCGGCGCGGTGGCCTGGATGACTGCGCTCTCGGCAGCAACTCGACTCTGCGCCGCCGCATCCACCACCCAGCGCGGTTGCATGCACGCGGGACTTGACGCCTGACGCGGCTTGACTATTGGCCGGGGTCAATACAAGCCCGGCGCACCGGGCGGCCGGGTCTTGAAGCGCTTGTGCACCCACAGGTATTGCGCCGGGTTGCGGCGGATCTCCTGCTCGATCCAGTGGTTCATGCGGGTGGCGGCGGCCACATCGTCATCGCCCGGAAAATCACTCCACGGCGGCAAAAAGCGCACTTTGTAGCCGGCGCCACCCGGCAAGATCTCGGCCACCACCGGCTGCACCAGCATGCCCAAGCTGCGCGCCATGCGGGCCGGCGCCAGCAGGGTGGCCGCCGGCACGCCAAAAAACGGCACAAACGCCGCATCCCGGGCGCCAAAATCCATGTCGGGCAGGTGGAAAAATACCGCGCCCCGGCGGATGGCCTGCACCAGCGGCAGCGCCCGGTCACTGCGCGCAAACACCTCGGCCAGGCCAAAGCGCAGCCGGCCGGTGCGCATCGCCCCGTCAAACACGGCGTTGCTTTGCGCCTGGTAGATCGACGCTGCCTTGCGGCCCTGGAAGAGCTGGGTGGCCACTCCCGCCACGTCCAGCGCCACGAAGTGCGGCACCAGCCACATCACCGGCTGGCTGCTGCGCTCGGCAAAGCCGACATCGCCCTCGATCTGGATCAGTGTCTTGAGCCGGGCGGGCGAGGCGTACCACAGCAGGCCGCGCTCCAGCAGGCTGCGCGCCAGCCACCGGAAGTGCTGGCGCACCAGCTGGCGGCGGGCCGGCTCGTCCAACCCGGGCAGGCACAGCGCCACATTGCGCAGCGCCACCCGGCGGCGGGCGCCGGCCAGCGCATGCAGCACGGCGCCCAGGCCCCGGCCCAGCGCCGCCTGCACGCCCAGCGGCAGCGCTTGCACGGCCCACAGCAGGCCCAGCAGCGCGCGCGCTGCCCCGGTGGCCAGCCAGTCGGCGCC
>JANMKO010000790.1:0-2543 GCA_031372085.1 Betaproteobacteria bacterium | reverse complement strand
ACCCCCCAGACACCGTAAACCGGCCGTCGCGCTGACCGTCGGCCTTGCAGCGCCGCCCGGGCCGGGCTGCGTGGCCTGGCCGCCTGGCCTTCGATCAAAATGCGGTGATCATGATCAAGTGCCTGGCCAGGCTTGCAAAGTGAGCAACTTCGACGACACCGACCGCGAGCTGATCTCACTGCTGCGCGATGACGCCAGAACCACCGTGGCTGCGCTGGCGCTGCGGCTGAAGGTGGCGCGCGGCACGGTGCAAAACCGCATGGCCCGGCTTGAGCGCGACGGCGTGATCGTCGGCTATACCGTGCGCCTCAAACCGCAGGCCGAGGCCCACCGCATCCGGGCGCTGATGACGATTGCGGTGGACGGCAACCGCGCCGCTGACGTGCTGCGCAGCCTGCGCGGCCACCCCAATGTCACTGGCCTGCACTCGACCAACGGCCGCTGGGACATCGTGGCCGATTTGCAGGCCGACACGCTGGAGGCGTTTGACCGTGTGCTGGGCAGCATCCGCCTGCTCGAAGGCATTGCCAGCACCGAAACCAGCATCCTGCTGTCCACCCACAAGCTGTAGCGCCCAAGGACCGATGTCGATGCCCACCACCCTGCCCACCGCCGCGCTTGACCAGGCATTCCTGAGCGCGCGCACCTTCAACAAGTTCACCGGCCAGGCCGTGGACGACGCCATGCTGCAGCAGTTGCACGCGCTGTGCAAATGGGGCCCGACGTCCCTGAACTGCCAGCCGATGCGGCTGGTATTCGTCAAAAGTGCCGAGGCCAAACAGCGCCTGAAGCCGGCACTGCAGCCCGGCAACGCCGACAAGACGATGGCCGCCCCGGTGACGGTGATCGTGGCCTACGACAGCCGGTTTTTTGAGCACCTGGCCAGCCAGTTTCCGGCCCTGCCGGGCATGGACCAGGTGTTTGCCAGCAACCCCGCGCTGGCGCAGGAGACGGCCTTTCGCAACGGCTCGCTGCAAGGCGCCTACCTGATCCTGGCGGCGCGTTTGCTGGGCCTGGACGCCGGGCCGATGAGCGGTTTTGATGCCAAGCTGGTGAACCAGGCATTTTTTGCCGACGGTCGCTGGCAGGCCAACTTTCTGGTCAACCTGGGTTACGGCGACGCGGCGGGCAACTACCCGCGCGGTCCGCGCCTGGCGTTTGACGAGGTGGCGCGCATCGTCTGAGCCGGCCCGTTCAGCTGGCGCCGGCAGCCGCTCAAGCCAGCCCGAACAAGGCCCGGGTGTCGAGGTGCTGCACCCGGGCCCCGGCGGCGCGCGCCACTTCCACCAGATGCTGGGTGCCGCCGGGGCCGTCGCCGCCCTGGCCGTCCCACAGCACCAGCAGCGTGAGCCGGCTGGCGCCGTGGGCCAGCGCCGCTTGCAGCAGCCAGCGGTTGTTGCGCTGCCAGATCGAGTAGCCGGCCAGCGGCGTGAGCCAGGCCGGCAGCGTGGCCGACCGGCCCAGCTGGTGCAGGCGCCCGGCCGCCGCGCAAGACCGGCACAGCGCGTTGAAGCGCGCCACCCAGCCGGGCACGCTGTCGATGGCCGGCGCCACCTGCACCGACGCCGGCCGGTACGGCGTGCGGGCCATCGGCAGGTAGAGCGCGCTGGCCACGCCCAGATCGGCGCAGACCTCGTGGAACAGGATGTCGCCGCCCGACGCGCCGCCGGCCATGCCCAGCAGCGCCGTACCGGCTGGCGCGCCAGGCGGGGCGGATGGGCTGGATGGGCTGGATGGGCTGGATGGGGCGGGTGGGACGGGTGGGACGGGTGGGCCGGACAGGCAGCGGGTTTGCCACGCCGCGATGGCCTGGCGCAGCGCCTGCCGGGCGGTGGCTTCTTGCGCGGCCGGGAAGCGCGGCAGTTTTCGGCCCGGCGCGTCAAGCCGGTGGCCGGCAAACAGCAACACGCCGGTCGGCGCCGGGTGCGCAGCGGTGGGCAGCGGCAAACCGGCCAGCGCGGTGGCCACCCGCCGCTGGCCGTCGGCGTGCCAGGGCAGGGCGCTGGCCTCGTCGGCCAACAGCCGCAGGTGGCCGACGGCCGCACGGGCCTGGGCGCGCTGCAACTCAGTGCAAAAGCTGCGCGGCGCCAGCGGGGTGGCGGCGGGCCGGGCGGGCATGGCGATGGGCCGGGGCATCGGCAGCGGCAGTGGCAGCGGCAGTGGCAGCAACAGCGGCAGCGGCAAGGGCGGGCGACCGGCCGGCGCGCCGTCAAACGACCGGTTCAGCGCCCGGTCGGGCGTCCACCGGGCCGGCCGGGACCACCCCGGTCGCCGGGGCCGGCATTGGGGCCGGCGTTGGGGCCGGCATTGGGGCCGGCGTTCGGGCCGCTGTTCGCGCGGTCATTCGGCCGGGCCGGTCCCCGGGTGCCGGCGCCGGTGTTTGGCCGCTCAGTCTGGCGCTCGGTCGCTCGGTCGTTCGCTCGGTCAGTCGGGCGGGCGTTGTGGCGGTCAGTCGCGCGGTCGTTGCTGCGGTCGGGGCCACGCTCACCGGGCCGTGCCGGCGGCCGCGGGCCCGGGGGGTGGGCCGACCGGTCGCCGCGTGC
>JANMKO010000759.1:0-1598 GCA_031372085.1 Betaproteobacteria bacterium | reverse complement strand
TGTCACCTGCGACGCGGCCGATCTGCGCACCGAGCTTGTTTTCAGCGCGCCCACGGTGGTGGTGGAGGTGCTGTCACCGTCCACCCAGTCCTACGACCGGGGGCAGAAGTTCACCGAATACCGGCGCCTGGCCAGCCTGCGCGAGTACCTGCTGGTAGACCCGGACAGCCGCGAGCTGCAATTGTTCAGGCGCGGCGCCGATGGTCTTTTTACCCTGCACGATTTGACCGGCATGCCGGCGGTTGAGTTGACCAGCATCGCTTGCAGCCTGCCGGCTGACGAGGTGTTTGATGGGCTCGATGAACTGGTGCAACGCCCGTTGCCGGGGGTTTAAGCTGCTGGTGGGCGCGGCCGGGCTCAGCCGGCCAGCCCGAGAAAATCCACGATGAACGGCAGGTGCGCCTCAAAATCCGACAGCGCATGGTCGCTGCCGGGCAGCAGGCGAATCTGGGCACCGGGCAGGCTGGCGTAGCGCGCGGCCATCTCGCGCCAGTCCAGCACCTCATCTCCCTGGGCGATCACCGCGCCGTAGCGCCCGGGCCGGGTGATGGCCGGCACGGTGAGCGTGCGCAGCTCGTCGATGAACTCGGCGCGGAAAAAAAAGCGCTGGTCCGGCGCATGAAACTGCGACAGCTCGCCGATGTACTTCACCAAGTCGCGCGCTGGGTGGATGGCCGGGTTCAGCAGCATCGCCCGGCAGCCGGTGCGCTCGGCCACGGCGGTGGCATAAAAGCCGCCAAGTGAGCTGCCCAAAACGGCCGTGCCGTCAACGGGCCAGCCGGCGATGCCTTGGCTGATCAGCGCCCAGGCTGCCGCCGGCGACGGCGGCAACTGCGGGCACCACCAGTGCACATCGGGCCGGTGCACATCAAGCCAGGCCTTGAGGCGGCGCGACTTGAACGATGCTGGCGACGAGCGAAAACCGTGCAGATAAAGCAGGTGCGTAGGCGCTTGCATCAGCCCGCCAGCGCGGCCAGCAGCTTGTCATGGATGCCACCAAAGCCGCCGTTGCTCATCACCAGCACCTGGTCGCCGGGCCGGGCGGCGCGGGCCACCGCCGCCACCAATTTGTCCACGCTGTCGGCCACCATCGCTTGCGCGCCCATCGGCGCCAGCGCGTCGGCGGCGTCCCAGCCGTAAGCGCCTTGCAGACAAAAAGCCAGGTCGGCTTCTTCCAGGGCCCACGGCAGCCGGGCTTTCATGTCGCCTTGCTTCATCGTGTTGCTGCGCGGCTCAAACACCGCCAGGATGCGCGCCAGCCCGGCCCGGCGGCGCAAGCCATTGATGGTGGTGCGCATGGCAGTGGGGTGGTGGGCAAAATCGTCAAACACCTTGACGCCACCGGCCTGGCCACGCAATTCCAGCCGGCGCCGCACGTTCTGAAAGGTGGCCAGCGCGGCGGCGGCCACGTCGGGCGCCACGCCGGCATGCTCAGCCGCGCCGATGGCCGCCAGCGCGTTGAGCTGGTTGTGCTCACCCAGCAGCGGCCAATCCACCCGGGCAATCTTCAGGCTGCCGCGCAGCACGTCAAAGGCATGCGGCTCACCGCGCGCGCGCAGCGCGCCGGGCTCTTCTTTGCGGGCGCCGAAGCGTTGAAT
>JANMKO010000112.1:0-1818 GCA_031372085.1 Betaproteobacteria bacterium | reverse complement strand
GATCAGCCGCACATCAAACGGCGTGGGGATGATGTAGTCGGGGCCAAACTTCAACTCCTTGCCGGCGTAGGCGGCGGCCACTTCGTCGCTGGGCTCGGCCTTGGCCAGCGCGGCGATCTCATGCACGCAGGCCAGCTTCATCGCCTCGTTGATGGTGGTGGCGCCGCAATCGAGTGCGCCGCGAAAGATGTACGGAAAGCACAGCACGTTGTTGACCTGGTTCGGATAGTCCGACCGGCCAGTGGCCACGATGCAATCGGGCCGCGCCGCTCGGGCCAGCTCGGGCCGGATTTCGGGCTCAGGGTTCGCCAGCGCCAGGATGATCGGCTGGCGCGCCATCGTCTTGACCATCTCCGGTGTCAGCACGCCGGCCGCCGAGCAGCCGAGAAACACATCGGCGCCGCTGATGGCATCGGCCAGGGTGCGGGCCTCCGTGCGCTGGCAGTAGCGCTGCTTGGACTCGTCCAGCTTGCCGGCCGCCACGTCGGTGCGGCCCTCGCGGATCACGCCTTTGGAATCAACGGCGTAAACATGGCCGATCTTCACGCCCAGGCTGACCATCAAATCGAGGCAGGCGATGGCCGCTGCGCCAGCGCCCGAGACCACCAGCTTGACGTCACCAATTTGCTTGCCCACCAGCTCAAGCGCATTGATCAGCGCGGCCGACGAGATGATGGCCGTGCCGTGCTGGTCATCATGGAAGACGGGGATCTTGAGCCGCTCACGCAGCTTGCGCTCGACCAAAAAGCACTCGGGCGCCTTGATGTCTTCGAGGTTGATGCCGCCCAAGGTGGGTTCCAGCGCGGCGATGATCTCCACCAGCTTGTCGGGGTCACGCTCGGCCAATTCGATGTCAAACACATCGATGCCGGCAAATTTTTTGAACAGGCAGCCCTTGCCCTCCATCACCGGCTTGGCAGCGAGTGGGCCGATGTCGCCCAGGCCGAGCACAGCGGTGCCGTTGGTGATCACGCCCACCAGGTTGCCACGAGAGGTGTAGTCGTTGGCCAGGCTGGGGTCGCGCTCGATATCCAGGCACGGATAGGCCACGCCCGGTGAGTAGGCCAGGCTCAAATCGCGCTGGTTGCTCAGCGGCTTGGTGGGGGTGACTGAAATCTTGCCCCGGGTGGGTGAGCGGTGGTAGTCACGCGCCGCGTCGCGCAGCGCTTGTTCAGCGGGGGACAGATCGGGTGGGTTCATGGCGGCGTCTCCTTCACGAAAGTTGTGCGAAAGGTTACGCCAGTTTTTATGGCGCGGGTTTGGCGGGCCTGCGGGTCTTGACCCACAGGCCAGGCCGCCGTCAGAGGCCCGGCTGTGGCCTAAAGTCGGCGCTTCGGTGCTGCAGGCCCGGGGAGAAACGATGAGAAAACTACAGCACAACGACGAACCGGTGTTTGACGGCGCCTTGCTCAAGCGCGACGCTTTTGTACGCACCCTGGCTGAGCAAATTGCGTCGTGCACGCCGCCGCAGGTTTTTGGCGTGCACGGTGAATGGGGCGCGGGCAAGACCAGCGTGCTGCGCCAATTGCAGCGCCACTTGTCTGATCCGGCGCTGGCCGGCAAAGACCTCAAAAAAGCCCAGGATGCCGCCGTGGCGGCAGGGCGGCCCAGGCCTTCGACATACGATTCATCCACCTTCACGATCTGGTTTGAGGCTTGGCGCTACCAGCACGAGGCGATGCCGCTGATCGCTTTGCTGCAAGAGATGCGACGCCAGTTTGGCCTGGCGATGAAGGTCAAGGATGCCATCAAGACGGGCAGCTTGATCGCCTTGAAGGCGCTCACCGGCGGGTTCGACACGGTGGCCGGCCTGGTGGG
>JANMKO010000109.1:0-9216 GCA_031372085.1 Betaproteobacteria bacterium | reverse complement strand
CGGGTCTCGGCGCGCTGCACGCCTTCAACCAGCACTTTGACGGTGCCATCGGGCAGCTTGAGCATCTGCAAGATGCTGGAGACGCAGCCGATCTCGAACATGTCTTCGGGTTTGGGCTCGTCTTTGCCGGCGGCTTTTTGCGCCACCAGCATGATCTGGCGGCCGGCCTCCATTGCCGCCTCTAAAGCCTTGATCGACTTGGGACGCCCCACAAACAGCGGGATGACCATGTGCGGAAACACGACCACATCACGCAGCGGCAACAGCGGCAGGGTGATCGGGTCAGCGGGTAAAACAGGATGTCCAGACATGGGAGTGGCCTCTCTTTCACAAACCGACGTGGGGTCTGAGCTTGGGAATGCAAGTGCGGGGCGGCGGCGCCCGGCGATGAAGGCCGCAACAGGCCCGAACGGCGCTGCTGGCTGTTTCAGCGCTCAGGCGCTGGCCTTCTGTTCTCGGTACACCAGCAGGGGCTTGGCACCCTCTTCAACGATGTGCTCATCGATCACCACTTTGGCCACGCCGTCCATCGTCGGCAGGTCAAACATGGTGTCGATCAAGGCGTTCTCCATGATCGAGCGCAGGCCGCGGGCGCCGGTTTTGCGCTTCAGCGCCTTGCGGGCGATGGCGGTGAGCGCGGACGGCCGCACTTCCAACTCAACGCCGTCCATGGCAAACAGCTTCTGGTACTGCTTGACCAGCGCGTTGCGCGGCTCGGTGAGGATTTGCACCATGGCACTTTCAGTCAGCTCACCCAGCGTGGCCACCACTGGCAAGCGGCCCACCAGCTCGGGGATCAGGCCGAACTTGATCAAGTCTTCGGGCTCGGCCTCGCGGAACAGATCAGCCGCCCGCTTGTCGGTCTTGCTGTGCACGCTGGCGGCAAAGCCGATGCCGGATTTCTCGGTGCGGTTCTGGATGACTTTTTCCAGACCGTCAAAAGCGCCACCGCAAATGAACAGGATGTTGGTGGTGTCGATCTGCAAAAAATCCTGGTTCGGGTGCTTGCGCCCGCCCTGCGGCGGCACGCTGGCCATCGTGCCTTCCACCAGCTTGAGCAGCGCTTGCTGCACGCCCTCACCCGAGACATCGCGGGTGATGCTGGGGTTGTCGGCCTTGCGGCTGATCTTGTCGATTTCGTCGATGTAGACAATGCCGCGCTGGGCCCGCTCAACATCGTAGTTGCAGTTTTGCAGCAGCTTCTGGATGATGTTTTCAACGTCTTCGCCCACATAACCGGCTTCGGTCAAGGTGGTGGCGTCGGCAATCACGAAGGGCACGTTCAACAGTTTGGCCAGCGTCTGCGCCAACAGCGTCTTGCCGGAGCCGGTGGGCCCGATCAACAGGATGTTGCTTTTGGTCAGCTCCACCTCGTCGGTCTTGACGGCGCCGATGTACTTGAGCCGCTTGTAGTGGTTGTACACCGCCACCGACAAGGTGCGCTTGGCCGAGTCTTGCCCGATCACATACTGGTCGAGTGTGGTCTTGATCTCGATGGGCACCGGCAGATCGGACTTTGCAGCCTTGCCGCCCGCTGACTCGGCGGGCGCCTCGTCGCGGATGATGTCGTTGCACAGCTCGATGCACTCGTCGCAAATGAACACCGACGGGCCGGCGATCAGCTTCTTGACCTCATGCTGGCTTTTGCCGCAGAAGCTGCAGTACAGAACTTTTTCGCCCGAGGCGCCCTTCTTGTCGGCCATGTGTTTGCTTGTGCTGTAGAGGGCGGATTAAATCAAAACGATGATAGATCAACTCAAAAGCCCCGGTCGGGGCCAGCGCCAGACCACCGGGCGGTGGGCCGGCGCCAGACCACCGAGCGGTGGGCCGGCGCATCAAGTGCGCTTGGCAATCACCTGGTCGATCAGGCCGTAGGTCTTGGCCTCTTCGGGTGACATGTAGTAGTCGCGCTCCATGTCGGCCGCGATCTTCTCGTAGGGCTGGCCTGTGCGGTCAGCGTAGATGCGGTTCAGCTGCTCTCGGGTCTTCAAGATTTCGCGGGCGGTGATCTCGATGTCAGTGGCCTGGCCCTGGGCGCCGCCCGACGGCTGGTGGATCATGATCTTGGCATTGGGCAGCGCGATGCGCTTGCCCTTGGCACCGGCCATCAGCAAAAACGAGCCCATGCTGGCGGCCATGCCCATGCACAGGGTGGAGACATCGGGTTTGATGAAGTTCATCGTGTCAAAGATCGACAAGCCTGCCGAGACACTGCCGCCCGGTGAGTTGATGTACAAAAAGATGTCCTTGTCGGGGTTCTCGCTTTCGAGAAACAACATCTGGGCCACCACCAGATTGGCCGTCATGTCGTTCACCGGCCCGACCAGAAAGACGATGCGCTCACGCAGCAGGCGGCTGTAGATGTCGTAGGCCCGCTCACCGCGGCCAGATTGCTCAATAACGATGGGCACCATGCCCAGGCCTTGCGTGTCCATTGCGCTCATGGAGATCCTTGAGTAAAAGTCTGCACCAATTATGACCCCCGACACAGGGGCTAGCAGACGATGAAAAACGGGGCGCCGACCGGTCAGTCGTGCGCCCCGCCCGTTGGGTGTGCGGCGGTAAGTGGGGGCTGTCAGGCCGTCATCAAGTCATCAAACGGCAGGGCCTTGTCATTGATCTTGACCAGCCCCAGCACATGCTGGGTGACATTGGTTTCGATCACCACCGACTCGACTTCGGACATGCGCTGGCGGTCAGACAAGTACCAGCGCATCACGTCACCCGGCTTCTCGTAGCTTTGCGACAGCTCTTCGATGTGGGCTTGCAGTTGCTCGGGCTTGGCTTGCAGGTTGTGGCTGCGCACCAGCTCGGCCACCACCAGCCCCAGGCGCACCCGGCGCTCGGCTTGTGACTGGAACAGCTCGGACGGGATCGGCGCCTTGTCGGCATCTTTGATGCCGCGCTTTTTGAGGTCTTCGCGGGCCGCGGCCACCAGGCGCTCCAGTTCGCTCTCGACCAGGGCCTTGGGCAGATCCAGATCGGCCGCTTTGACCAGCGCGTCCATCGCCGCCGCCTTGTTGCGGGCCAGTACCCGGTGCTTGACCTCCCGCTCCAGGTTCTTCTTGACATCGGCGCGCAGGCCGTCGTTGGTGCCGTCGGCAATGCCCAGCGACTGGATGAAAGGCTCGTCGAGCGCCGGCAGATGCTGGGCTTCGATCTTTTTCATCGTCACCAGAAAGTCGGCTTCTTTGCCGGCCACGTCCTTGCCGTGGTAGTCGGCCGGAAACTGCAGCGGGAATGTCTTGCTGTCGCCCACCTTCATGCCGCGCACGGCTTTGTCGAATTGCTCCAGCATCTGGCCTTCGCCGATCAAGAACTGGAAGGCCTCGGCCTTGCCGCCTTGAAACGGCTCGCCGTCGGTCTTGCCTTCAAAGTCGATGGTCACCCGATCGGTCTCGGCCGCGCCCTCCACTGCCGGGCGCTGGGCAAAGGTGCGGCGCTGCCTGCGCAGGATGTCCACGGTGCGGTCGATGGCGGCGTCGGTCACTTCGCTGCTGATGCGGTCTACCTCGATGGCCGACAGATCACCCAGCTTGACCTCGGGGTAGACCTCGAAAGTGGCGTCAAACGACAGCTGGCCCTCGGGCGCGTCGTCTTTGGCTGTGATGCGCGGGATGCCCGCCACCCGCAGCTGGGCCTCGTTGGCGGCGTTGGAGAACGCCTTGCCCAGCTTGTCGTTCATCACCTCGGACTGCACCGTGTAACCGTAGCGCTGCGCCACCACCGACATCGGCACCTTGCCGGGGCGGAAGCCGTCGGCCTTGACGGTGCGCGACAGCTTTTTGAGCCGGGTTTCGATTTCCGAGTTCAGGTCGGTGGCCGGGATCAACAGGTTGATGCGGCGTTCGAGTTTTTCGAGGGTTTCAACGGTCACAGCCATGGTCGGACTCACAGAAGTTGGGGTCTGGTGCGCGGGATCGGACTCGAACCGACACGCCCGTGAAGGCGTCAGGACCTAAACCTGGTGCGTCTACCAATTTCGCCACCCGCGCGGGTTTGTCTCGTCTGCGGCCGTGCCGGCTTTTGGTCCGAGTCGGCAGGGCCTGCAGTGTCGATTGCCGCAATCCGGCAAGCCGGCGATTCTAGCCCGCAGGCCGGGCGGGATCCGGCGGCATCGGCCGCCGCACGCGGAACCAGGCCGCGTACATCGCCGGCAATGACAGCAGGGTGAGCACGGTGGCCACGATCAGCCCGCCCATGATGGCCACCGCCATCGGGCCCCAGAACAGGCTGCGCGTCAGCGGGATCATGGCCAGCACCGCGGCCGCCGCCGTCAGCACGATGGGCCGGAAGCGCCGCACCGCCGCCTCGACGATGGCGTCCCAGGTGGCCAGCCCGCGCGCCCGGTCTTGCTCGATCTGGTCGATCAAGATCACCGAGTTGCGCATGATCATGCCCATCAATGCAATCACGCCCAGCAGCGCGACAAAACCAAACGGCCGGTTGAAGACCAGCAGCGCGGCGGCCACGCCGGCAATGCCCAGTGGGCCTGTCAAAAACACCAGCATGGCGCGCGAGAAGCTTTGCAATTGCAGCATCAGCAAGGTGAAGATGATGAACAGCATCACCGGCACACCGGCGGCAATCGCGCCCTGGCCCTTGCTGCTCTGCTCTGACGAGCCGGCAATGCGGATTTCATAGTCGGGCGGCAGGTTTTTGCGAATCTCGGCCAGTTGGGCCCACACCGTCTGGGTGACGCTGGTGCCTTGCACACCGGCAATCACATCGCCCTGCACGGTGATGGCGTATTTGCGGCCCTCGCGCCACAGCACGCCGGGCTCCCAGCCAAAGCCGATCCGGGCAATCTGCGTCAGCGGGATGGCCCGCCCGCTGCTCGTGGGTATGTATTCATTCGCGATGTCGGTGATGGCATTGCGCTCTTCCAGCGGCTGGCGCAGCACGATATCGACCAGCTTGTCGCCCTCGCGGTACTGGCCCACGGTGACGCCGCTCAGCCCCGTGCGCGAGGCCTGGGCAATCGACTGGCTGGTGACGCCCAGCGCCCGGGCCTTGTCCTGGTCGATGTCCAGGCGCAGCACCTTGACCTGCTCATTCCAGTTGTCGTTGACGCCGCGCATGCGCACATCGGCGCGCAGCACGTCCTTGACCTGGTCGGCATAGGCCCGCACCTGGGCCAGATCGGGCCCCATCAGCCGGAACTGCACCGGGTACGCCACCGGTGGCCCGTTGGGCAGCACGGTAAACCGGCCGCGCACCTCAGAGAACTCAGCCGCCAGCAGCGCCGGCAACCGGCCGGCCAGGCGCTCACGCGCGGCCAAATCCTTGGGCAGCACGATCATCTGGCTGACGTTGGGCTGCGGGAATATCTGGTTCAGCGGCAAGTAGAAGCGCGGCACGCCACTGCCCACCCAGCTGGTGACGGTGGCCACATCGGGCTCGCGCATCATGCGGGCCTCAAAGCGCCGCGCCACCGCCTCGCTCTCACGCAGCGTGCCGCCCTCGGGCAGCCACATGTCCACCAGGATCTCGGGCCGGCTGGAGTCAGGGAAGAACTGCTGCGGCACCTTGCCCAGCCCCACCACACCAGCGCCAAACAGCGCCACCGTCAGCAGCAAGGTGATCCAGCGGTAGCGCAGGCAGCCGTCCAGCAACTTGCGGAAGCGGTTGTAAAACGGCGTGTCAAATAGCTCATGCGCCTCAGTTGCCCCCCCGGGACCGCTGCGCGCCCGGGTGTGCAGCAGCCAGGCGCCCAGGTAGGGCACAAAGTACACCGACACCACCCAGCTGATGATCAGCGCCGCCGACGTGACGGCAAAAATCGCGAAGGTGTATTCACCGGTGACTGATTTGGCCAGGCCGATCGGCAAAAAACCGGCGGCGGTGATCAGCGTGCCGGTGAGCATCGGCATCGACGTCACCTCGTAAGCAAACGTGGCGGCGCGCACCTTGTCATAGCCTTCTTCCAGCTTGCGCACCATCATCTCCACCGCAATGATGGCGTCGTCCACCAGCAGGCCGAGCGAGATGATCAGCGAGCCCAGCGATATCTTGTGCAGCCCCACGCCCCAGTAGTACATGGCCACAAAGGTGATGGCCAGCACCAGCGGGATGGTGATGCCCACCACCAGGCCGGGCCAGATATCGAGCCGGGGCAGCCAGCGCCCCGGCCGGCCATGCAGACCCAGGCTGATGAAGCTGACCAGCAGCACCACCACCACCGCCTCGATCAGCACCCGCACAAACTCACCCACCGACCGCGACACCGCTGCCGGCTGGTCTTGCACCGTTGCCAGCGTGATGCCGGCCGGCAGATCAGCGCGGATCTTGGCCAGCTGCGCGCGCAGCGCCTGGCCCAGCGCCACGATGTCGCCGCCCTTGGCCATCGACACGCCCAGCGCCACCACCGCCTGGCCCTGGTGGCGCACCTTGACCGCGGGCGGATCGATCACGCCGCGCCGGATGCTGGCAATGTCGGCCAGCTGCAAGGTGCTGCCGGCGCCGGTGGCGGGGTTGGTGGCGCGGATCGGGAAGCGCCTGAGCTCGTCCACCGACTGGAAGGCGCCGGCCACCCGCACTTGCAGGTTTTGCGTGCCAGCGTCCAGCACGCCAGCGCCTTCCACGGCGTTTTGCGCCGCCAGCTGGCCCAGCACCTGGGCCATGTCCAGGCCCAGCTGGGCCAGGCGCTTTTGCGATATCTCGACAAAAATCTTCTCGGGCTGAGCGCCAAACAGCTCCACCTTGGCCACGTCGGGCACGCGCAGCAGCTGGGCGCGGGTGTTCTCGGCAAATACGCGCAGCTCTTCGTCGCTGAAGCCATCGGCCGACAGTGCAAAGATCGAGCCATAGACATCGCCAAAATCATCATTGAAAAACGGCCCCTGCACGCCTTGCGGCAGGCTGCCGCGCATGTCGCCGATCTTTTTGCGCGCCTGGTACCAGCTGTTGCTCACCTCTTTGGGCGGTGCGCTGTCTTTCAACTCCAGGATGGTGACCGACTCGCCCGGCTTGGTGTAGCTGCGCAGGGTGTCGGCCTGCGGCACCTCTTGCAACGTGCGCTCAATCTTGTCGGTCACCTGCTCGGCGATCTGCTGCGCGGTGGCGCCGGGCCAGTAGGCCTGCACCACCATGGCGCGGAAGGTGAACGGCGGGTCTTCGTCCTGGCCGAGCTGAAAGTAGGCGGCCACGCCCAGCACCATCAGCACTACCATCAGGTAGCGGGTGAGCGCCGGGTGCTGCAGCGCCCAGCGCGAGATGTTGAAGCGCGAGCCTTCGGCGTCGGCGGTGGCGGGCGTTGTCATGCGGGCGGCCGGCCGGTCAGCGGGCGGGGGCCGACGGCGCCGCAGGCCGGACGGCAGGGGCGGGTTGGGCGGGTTGGGCAGATTGGGCGGCGGCCGACGCTGGCGCAGCAGCGGCCGACGCCGGCAAAGCGGCCGACGCAGCGGCGGCAGCGCCGGGCTCGGCATACCAGCGCACCTTCTGGCCTTCGGTCAGCACATGCACGCCGGCCGTCACCACCACCTGGCCGGGGGCCAGGCCAGCGCCGATCAGCACCAGGTTGCCATCGGCGCCGGCCACCACCACCGGCTGGGCCCGCACCACCATCGCCGCCCGGTCCACCAGCCAGACCTTGGACAACCCGCCCTGCTGGAACACCGCCGGCAGCGGCAGCTTGATCACGCCGGCCACCAGCGGCGCGTCGATCAGCACGCTGGCGGTCTGGCCCAGGCGCAGCGTGGTGGCGCCCACATCGGCCTTGACCAGAAAGGTGCGCGTCACCGGATCGGCCGCTGCCGCCACCTCGCGCACGGTGGCCGGCAGCACCGCATCGCCCGCGCCCCAGGCGCGCAGCTTGAGCGCACCGGCCCTGGCCAGCAGCGCGCGCACCGCGTCGGCCCGGTCTTCGGGCACGCTGAACACCGCGTCACGCGGCCCATCGGGCGCCAGCCGCAACACCGGCGTGCCGGCCGCCAGCACCGCGCCAGGCTCGGCCTCAATGGCGGTGACCACGCCCGACACGTCGGCTGTGAGCACGGCATAGCCGGCCTGGTTGTTTTGCAGGCTGGACTGGGCCCGCGCCTGGTCGGCCTGGGCCCGGCTGGCCTTCAACGCGGCCTCGCGGCGCTCCAGTTCCAGGCCGCTGATGAAGCCCTGGTCGCGCAGCTCTTTGTAGCGCTTGAACTCGGCTTCGCTCAAATCCTGCTGGGCGGTGGCGGTGCTGACGGCCGCGCGTGCCACGTCCTGGCCCAGCTTCAGATCACCGGCGTCGATCTGCGCCAGCGCCTGGCCGGCGGTCACCCGATCCCCCAGGTTGACCATGCGCCGCACCAGCTTGCCACCCACCCGAAACGACAGGCGCGACTCGGTGCGGGCGCGGATTTCAGCCGGGTATTCATGCTGCAACGTGCTGGCGCCGGTTTGCAGCGTGAGTGTGCGAACGGCGCGCACCGGCTCGGCAGCGGGCGGTGGGTCAGAGCAGGCGAGCAAAAAAGGCAAGACCATCAGCGGAAGCAAGCAATGGCGCATGGATGGTGAGCCTTGTAAGACTGGTGAAACGTGGATTTGTCTGCCGCGCGCCGGCACAACCGCACGGCACAAGCAGGTTAATGACTGACTGGTCAGTAATATAGGAGCCCGTCTGGTCTCTGTCAATGCAACCGACCGGCGCCGATTGTCGGCCAGCACCGGCTGGCTGAACCCGGCCAGATGCCGTGCAAAAAACGATCACCAACGCCGTGCCGCCGACAATCCGGGCGTGAGCGTCGATCACTATGAAAACTTCCCCGTGGCGTCCATCCTGTGCCCGCCCGCGCTGCGCGCACCGGTGCGGGCGATCTACCACTTTGCCCGCACTGCCGATGACCTGGCCGATGAAGGCGACGCCAGCCCGGCCCAGCGGCGGGCCAGCCTGGCGCAGTACCGCGCAGCGCTGGCCGCTGCGGCGGCCGGCCAAACGCCCGACGGCCCCTGGGCGCCGGTCTTCAACCCGCTGGCCGTGGCCCTGCGCAGCCACCACCTGCCGCTGGCCTTGCTGGACGATCTGCTGGACGCCTTTGTGCAAGACACCGGCAACCCGCACTACGCGGATCGCACCGCGCTGCTGGACTACTGCCGGCGCTCGGCCAACCCCATCGGCCGGCTGATGCTGCACCTGGCCGGCGTGCACGACGCGCAGTCGCTGGCCCAGTCCGACGCCCTCTGCAGCGCCCTGCAATTGATCAACTTCTGGCAAGACCCGAGTGTGGATTTGCCGCG
>JANMKO010000095.1:0-3089 GCA_031372085.1 Betaproteobacteria bacterium | reverse complement strand
CGGACGGCCGCCAAGCTGGCAAAAAACTTTGTCGAGGCCGACCGCATCCGGCGGGATCTGGCGGCGCAGGGCATCGAGCTCAAAGACTCGGCCCAAGGCACGGCCTGGGTCAGGGCTTGAACATGACCGAAAGCGACCAGGCCGGCAGCCCGACTGGCAAGCGCCCAGGCGATGCGCCCACGCTGACCGATGCCGATGCCGCCGCACCCGCCGGCGTCACCCCGCCGTACTGGGACGACGCCTGCCGCCACCTGGCCAAACGCGATCGGGTGATGAAAAAGCTGATCCCGAAGTTTGGCGAGGCCCGGCTGTTGAGCCGGGGCGATGCATTCACCACGCTGGCTCGGTCCATCGTCGGCCAGCAAATCTCGGTCAGGGCCGCGCAGTCGGTGTGGAACCGGTTTGTGGCGGTGGTGGGCGGGCCGGCCACCCACCTGGCGCCGTTGTCGGTGCTGGCGCAAGACGCACCCGCGCTGCGCAGCGCGGGCCTGTCCGGCCGCAAGGCCGAGTACCTGACCGACCTGGCCAAGCATTTTGAGTCGGGCGCGGTGCATGTGCCGTTGTGGCAGCAGATGGACGACGAGGCCATCATCGACGAGCTGGTGGCCATTCGCGGCATCGGCCGCTGGACGGCCGAGATGTTTTTGATCTTCCATTTGATGCGGCCCAACGTGATGCCGCTCGATGACCTGGGCTTGATCAAAGGCATCAGCCAGGGTTACTTCAGCGGTGAGCCGGTGTCGCGCGCCGAGGCGCGTGAGGTGGGCGAGGCCTGGGCACCGTTCCGCTCGGTGGCCACCTGGTATATCTGGCGTAGCCTCGATCCGCTGCCGGTAGACTATTGAGCTTGAATACCCACCAATCCTGCGGATGAGCAAACGACATTTCCTCGATTTTGAGCAGCCGATTGCCGAACTCGAAACCAAGATTGAAGAACTGCGGTTTGTGCAGTCTGAATCGGCGGTGGATATCTCGGACGAGATCGGCCGGCTCGACAAAAAAAGCCAGCAACTGGCCAAAGACATTTATGCCAGCCTGACGCCCTGGCAGGTGACGCAGATTGCGCGCCATCCGCAGCGGCCTTACACGCTGGATTATGTGGGTGAGATGTTCACCGACTGGCAAGAGCTGCACGGTGACCGCAGCTTTGCCGACGATGCGTCCATCGTCGGCGGCCTGGCGCGATTCAACGGGCAGGCCTGCATGGTGATCGGCCAGCAAAAAGGCCGCGACACCAAAGAGCGGGGCTTGCGCAACTTTGGCATGTCGCGCCCCGAGGGCTACCGCAAGGCGCTGCGGCTGATGAAGCTGGCCGAGAAATTTGGCTTGCCGGTGTTTACTTTTGTGGACACGCCCGGCGCCTACCCCGGCATCGGCGCCGAGGAGCGCGGCCAGTCTGAGGCCATCGGCCGCAACATCTTCGAGATGTGCCAGCTCGAGGTGCCGATCATCGTCACCATCATCGGTGAGGGCGGCTCGGGCGGCGCGCTGGCCATCAGCGTGGGTGACCAGGTGCTGATGTTGCAGTTTTCGGTGTATTCGGTGATCTCGCCCGAGGGCTGCGCATCGATTTTGTGGAAGACCTCCGAGCGTGCACCTGACGCGGCCGAGGCGCTGGGCATCACCGCGCACCGGCTGAAGGCGCTGGGTCTGATCGACAAGGTGGTCAGTGAGCCGGTGGGCGGTGCCCACCGCGATGCCCGGCAGATGGCGTCGCAGCTCAAGCGCGCACTGGTTGATGCGCTGCGCCAGGTGTCGGACCTGAAGCCCAAAGACCTGCTGCAACGGCGTTACGACCGGCTGCAGGCCTACGGCCGCTACAACGACACCAAAGACCGCTGACGCCCGTGACCCCAGCGGCGCCCCAGGCCACCGTGGCCGTGGCGTTCAGCGGTGGCGCGGATTCACTGGCGCTGCTGCACGCCACCTGCCAGGCCGCACAGGCGCTGGGTTTGCAGGTGGTGGCACTGCACATCCACCACGGTTTGCTGCCCGACGCCGATGGCTGGGTGCAATCAGCGCAACGGCTGTGCGCCCGCTGGCGCCGCCGGGGCTTGCCGCTGCGGCTGCGCTGGGGCCGGCTGGCGGGCACACCGGCGCCGGGTGACAGCCTGGAAGCCTGGGCCCGTGCCGGGCGCTACGCGCTGCTGGCCGGGCTGGCGCAGGAGGAGGGCGCCAGCCTGGTGCTGCTGGCCCAGCACCGCCGCGACCAGGCCGAAACCGTGCTGCTGCAGGCCCTGCGCGGTGGCGGCCCGGCGGGGCTGGCGGCGATGCCGGTGAGCGCCGAGCGCCAAGGCTTGATCTGGGCCCGGCCCTGGTTGGGCCAGCCGCGCGACTTGATCGACGCCTATTTGCGGCACCACCACCTTCGGCCGGTGCCGGACCCGTCCAACCTCGATACCCGGCTGGCGCGCAGCCGACTGCGTGTGCAGGTCTGGCCGGCCTTGCTGGCGGCATTTGGCGATGCCGAAACCGCGCTGGCCGCTGCAGCGCGGCGGGCGCAAGAGGCGAGTGCCGCGCTGGCCGAATTGGCCGCGCTCGATCTGGTGCCGCTGGTGGATGGGCAGGGCCGGCTGGCGGTGGCGGGCTGGCGGCGGCTGTCGCCCGCCCGGCAGGCCAATGCGCTGCGCGCCTGGTGGGCGGCGCAGGCCGGGCGCGGCCCGCCCGAGGCGCTGGTGCAGCGCCTGCTGGCGCAGGTACCGGCCACGGGCGCCGCGCGCTGGCCAGGTGGGGGGTTGGCGGTGTGCGTGCTGTACCGGGGGCGCTTGCAGCACCTGGCGCAATGGCCGGGCGAGCCGGGCGGGCCGGGCACGCCGGGTGAGTTATCGCCATCGCCATCGCCATCGTCGTTGTCATCACCGCCGCTGGATTTGTCCCAGCCCGGCCGCTGGGCGGCGCCCGGCTGGCCCGGGGTGTGGGAGGTCAGCGCCTGCGCCGTTGGCGGTGCATCGCCGGCCAGCTTGCAAGCGGTGCAGGTGCGGGCCCGCAGCGGCGGTGAGCGGTTTCAGGCCAGCGCCCGCGGCCTGCCGCAATCCCTGAAGAAGCAGTACCAGCGGGCCGCCATCCCGGCGCACGGCCGCGCCGGGCCA
>JANMKO010000647.1:0-3675 GCA_031372085.1 Betaproteobacteria bacterium | reverse complement strand
GGTGATGCCCTTTTGGGCCCGGCTGATCGGCGATGGCGATGCGGCCCGGCTGTTCCACATGCAGACCAATTTGCGCTTTGGCTGCGTGATCCTGCGCCACTACCTGGACATCGAGCGCGGCGACCTGTTCTTGGCGCTGGGCCGCTACAACGGCAGCCGGGGCCGGGCCGAGTACCCGAATGCGGTGATGGCGAACCGACAGCGCTGGGTCATGAGTCCCCCCCCGTATCGCCGTCGGCGCTCCCCCCCAGGGGGGGCAGCCACCAGCAGCCCCGCGGAGCCGGCTCTGGGGGGGCTACTTGGCGCACTCGAAGCTGCGGCAGTGAACTGGCCGGGCGCATTCACCTCAAACCGCCCCAGGATTTGGGCGCTGCATCCTGCGCGCCCAGCAACTGCAGCACCCGCTCCACCGTGTCGTCCACCAGCTCATCGATGCTGGTGGGCCGGTGGTAAAACGCCGGCAGCGGCGGAAAGATGATGCCGCCCATCTCGGTCACCGCCGTCATGTTGCGCAGGTGGGCCAAGTTGAACGGCGTCTCGCGCACCATCAGCAGCAGCCGGCGCCGTTCTTTGAGCGTGACATCGGCGGCGCGCGTCAGCAAGTTGTCGGACAGCCCGTGCGCCACCGCCGCCAGCGTCTTCATCGAGCACGGCGCCACCACCATCGCGGCCGTATCAAAGCTGCCACTGGCCACGCAGGCGCCGATGTCGCCCGGGGCGTAAGCCCGGTCGGCCAGCGCGTCGAGCGCGGCCCGATCAAAGCCCAGTTCATGGTGCGCGCTGATGACGCCTGACGGCGTGACGATGAGGTGGGTTTCAAGCCCCAGCGCCCGGGCCCGCGCCAGCAACCGCACCCCGTAAACCGCGCCGCTGGCGCCGGTGATGCCAACCACCAGTCGCGGCCGGGCGGTCATGCCCACCCCCAGGCCGCCGCGCGCCAGGTCACTGCGACAGCAGCGTCTGCAGCTCGCCCGACTCGTACATCTCCATCATGATGTCGGAGCCGCCGACAAACTCACCCGCCACATACAGCTGCGGGATGGTGGGCCAGTTGGCGTAATCCTTGATGCCCTGGCGGATGCCGTCGTCCTCCAGCACGTTGACGGTGTTGATCTCATTGACGCCGCAGGCCTTGAGCACCTGGATCGCCCGGCCCGAGAAGCCGCACTGCGGAAATTGCGCTGTGCCCTTCATGAACAGCACCACGCGGCCGCCCTTCACGAGGGTGTCGATACGTTGTTGCACATCAGTCATGGTTGTCATCCGGCAGGGGGTGAAAAACCCAGGTTTATACGGCAAAGCGCCCGGCCGGGCCTGGCGCAGCGGGATTGGCCCCATCGGCATGGGGCACGTCAGCCATCTCAAAGAAATGGCGCCGTGCCACTTTTCTTGACGCCCTCGCAGGGCGGACGATGGCTGTCGTTGGCCTGGGGGCCTTAGAAAGCGAGGTTCATGCCCAGCCGGATCACCGGCAGCAGCCGGGCGCTGTTGTCAGCGCCCAGCGCTGCGCCTGGGTTGACCAGCCGGTCGATGCGGGCCGACGACAGGCCGGGCGCGGCCAGCCCGACATCGGCACTGAAGCCCCAGTCGCCGCGCAGGCTGCCGCTGCTGTAGCCGATGCCGGCATAGGGCAGGGCGGCCACGTTGTCGCCCAAGCCACCGATGACGGGTGAGTTGCGCAGGTTGATCAGCAGGCCGCCCGACAGCCGCAGGCCGCCGGTGCTGCCCAGCCGAAAGGTGCTGAACTGGTAGTCGCCGAGCAGGCGCAGGGTTTGCGCGCTGGTGGTGGGCATGCCCAGCGCCAGCGCGTCGCGCGCCACCACCAGTGAGACGGTGTCGCGCTCAAAGCGCGCCTGCCAGAACGCCCCGCCCAACGCGTCGGCCGCTGGCGTCAGGCCGCGGTCCTGGGCCGACACGGTGCCGGCCAGCAGCGCCAGAACCAGCCCCACCGGCTTGAGAAACGGCGTCTTGCGCATGCTGCGCACTCCCCAAAATGGTTGGCGGCAACCCAGTTTCAAGCCGCATCAAACCATCCTACGCCGCACGGCGAATGGCGGGGCCCTTCAATTGCATGACGATTGACCGCTTGCTCATCGCTTTGCCGCGCAGCCCCGCGTGGCTGCCGGGCCACTGGGGCGCAGGTAACCGGGGGGCGGGCCAACGGGGGGTTGGCTACTGGGCCATTGGCCGCCGGTGCAACGCGGCCGGCCGGCGATGTCAAACCGGGTGCTGATGGCCTGGAAACCGGCCGCCCGCAGCGCGGCGCTGACGGCCGGGGCCTGATCCCAGCCGTGCTCCAGCAGCAGCCAGCCGCCGGCCACCAGGTGGGCAGGCGCGCCGCAGATGACGGCTTGCAGCGCGCCCAGGCCGTCGCCACCGGGCGTCAGCGCGGCTTGCGGCTCGTGTTGCAACGCGGGCAAGTGGGGGTCGTCACCGGCGATGTACGGCGGGTTGCACAGCACCAGGTCGAATGGGCGGCCCGGCCAGGCGTCGTCCACCGCCCGCCACCAGTCGCCGCAGGCCCAGGTCAGCATCAACCCCAATCGCTGGGCGTTGGCTTGCGCCACCGCCAGCGCGGCGGGGCTGATGTCGGTGGCGGTGATGTGGGCATCGGGGTGGCGGTGCGCCACGGCCAGCGCAATGGCGCCGCTGCCGGTGCCCAGGTCCAGCACCTGCGGCCGCTCAGCGGCGACTGTGGGCAGCAGCGCCAGCGCCCAATCCACCAGGGTTTCGGTGTCGGGCCGGGGCACCAGCACGTCCGGCGTCACGCGCAGCCGCAGGCCGTAAAACGCCTGCTCGCCCAGCAGGTAGGCCAGCGGTTCACCATTGGCGAAGCGCTGGCAGGCAGCGGCAAAGGCCTGGGCCACAGGCCCCGGCAGCGGCGCGTCGCCGTGGGCGATCAGCCAGGTGCGTGGCTGTTGCAGCAGGTGGGCCAGCAGCCAGTGCGCGTCCAGCCGGTCGAGCCCGAGTTGGTGGGCTTGCGCCAGCGCCTGGCCGACATCGGCGGCAGGCGCGGGCCCGATTTCCGCCGGGCTGGCCGCGCTGCCCACCGCCGCGCCTGCCCCGGCGCTGCCCACCGCCGCGCCCGCCCCGGTGCTCACGCCCCGGCCTCCAGCGCCGCCAACTGGTCTTGCGCCAACGCGGCTTGCAGCGCGGCCACCACATCGGCCAGGTCGCCGTCCATGATCGCGGCCAGCTTGTACAGCGTCAGGTTGATGCGGTGGTCGGTCAGCCGGCCCTGCGGAAAGTTGTAGGTGCGGATGCGGTCTGACCGGTCGCCGGTGCCGACCAGGCTTTTGCGGGTGGCCGCCTCGGTGGCGTCGCGCTGGGCCCGCTCTTTGTCGCGCAGCCGCGCTTGCAGCACCGCCATCGCGCGGGCTTTGTTGCGGTGCTGCGACCGGTCGTCCTGGCATTCGGCCACCAGCCCGGTGGGCAAATGGGTGATGCGGATGGCCGAATCGGTCTTGTTGATGTGCTGGCCGCCGGCGCCGCTGGCGCGGAAGGTGTCGATGCGCAAATCGGCCGGGTTGAGCGTGATCTCGGTGGCTTCATCGGGCTCGGCCATCACCACCACGGTGGCCGCGCTGGTGTGGATGCGGCCCTGTGATTCAGTGACCGGCACGCGCTGCACCCGGTGGCCACCCGACTCGAACTTGAGTGCGCCATAAACATCCT
>JANMKO010000581.1:0-3899 GCA_031372085.1 Betaproteobacteria bacterium | reverse complement strand
GACTTCGAGGCCTGGCGCCACTGGCAGATCGTCGATGACCAGTTGGCCAAGCACCGCTACATGCTGGGTGACAGCTACACGCTGGTGGACATGGCGGTCTGGGGCTGGGCCCGGGCCGTGCCGTTCATCCTGGGGCCCGACGCCTGGGCCCGGCTGCCCAACGTCAGACGCCTGCTTGACGAGGTCAACGCCCGACCGGCGGCCCAGCGCGCCGAGGCGCTGCGCACCGCCCACCCCTTCAAGACGGCGATGGACGACGACGCCCGCAAGGCGATGTTTCCGCAGAATGCCCGGCTGGCGGGTTGACAGGCAACCGGACCACCCGGCCGGCGACAAAAGGCGGGTGGGCCGCAGTGCGCTGGCACACCCCTTCGGCCCCGGGTGGCCGGACGGTACGGCGATTCAGTCTGGGGTGTCCGGGGCCAGGTCTGCCGGCACGGCGCCCGCCGCCGTGGCGTGATGGCCCCGGGGGTCGTGCTTCTCGATCTGTGACTCCACCGCCCGCTTGAGCTTGCGCACCGCGCCGTCGATGGCCTGGTGGGCATTGCCCGCCTGGTGCTTGACGACAACGGCGTCCAGCCCCACCAGCCGGGCCTCCAGCGTGCAATGGATGTCGTCGGCACTCGACCTGGCCTGGCTGTTCACATCCGACAGGTGGGCCTCCACTCGGGTGATGCGCTCACCGAAGTGGCCCATCGCTTGCGCCACCACCACTTTCAAGTGGTCGGCCATGGCCTGGCTGCCGTCGGTGTTGGGGTCTGACTGAAGCAGGATTTGCATGGGTGCTTTCTGGCTGGGCGGCCAATGGGGTTGTCGAGGGATTGTCAGCAGATTGCTGCCGGCTGCGGGCCATGTCTGTGCGCTGCGGCACGCAGCCAGAAAACGGCGCCGGCCGCTTGCCGCCCGCGCTGCGGTGACGGCCATGACCGCAGGCTACAGTCTCGGCCATGAGCTATGAACTGCACTACTGGCCCACCATCCCCGGCCGGGGTGAATTTGTCCGGCTGGCGCTGGAGGCGGCCGGCGCGCCGTACATCGATGTGGCGCGCGGCGCTGAATCTGCGGGGCTGGGCGTGCCGGCGATGTTGCGCCATTTGTCGGGCAGCGCGCAAACCCAGCCACCCTTCGCGCCGCCGTTTTTGAAGGACGGTGACCTGCTGGTGGGCCAGACCGCCAACATCCTGCAATACCTCGGGCCGCTGCTCAAGCTGGTGGCGCGCAGTGAGCGGGCTCGGCTGTGGACCCAGCAGATCCAGTTGACGATTGCCGACATGGTGGGTGAGGCCCACGACACCCACCACCCGGTGGCCAGCGGCCTGCACTACGAGGACCAGATGCCCGAGGCGCTGCGCCGCGCCGAGGCCTTTTGCCGCGACCGCCTGCCCAAGTTCTTGCAGTGGTTCGAGACCATCGTGCAGCGCAACCCGGCCGGGCCGCGCCACCTGGTGGGCGGCAAGCTGAGCTATGCCGATCTGTCGCTGTTCCAGCTGGTGGAGGGCCTGCGCTACGCCTTTCCGCTGGCCGCCGCCAGCGCGCTGGCGCGCACGCCCGGCGTGCTGCAACTGCACGGCCGCGTGGCCGCGCTGCCCCGGGTGGCGGCCTACCTGCGCAGTGAGCGGCGCATGGCCTTCAATGAGCAGGGCATCTTCCGCCGCTATCCCGAGCTGGACTTTGCCCCGCCGCTGAAGTGACGGCGCGGCCGGGCCGGCCGATCAGGTGGATGATTTGCCCGCGTCCGGTGCCACCGCGCAGCCGTTGATGCGCCAGCGCTGGTCAGCCTGGCGCTGCAACTGGTAGGTGGCCAGCCAGAGGCGGCCGGTGGTGTCGCGCAGTTGCACCACCTGGATCACCTCACCGGCCACCGCCTCGGGCTGAAAGAACGCCGTGGCCGCTGGCCGGATCAGCACCGGATAGCCCTGGCGCACCATGGTGATGAAGGTGGCGGCGTCGCCAAACTGGCTGCGGATGGCGGGTGACGCGAACGAGAAAGCGCGCACTGCGTCGTCGGCCGCCAGCGCCTGCAATTGCGCCTCGACCACCGCCCGCACCGCCTTGGCGTCGCGCTCGGTCAAGTCGGCTGCCCCGGCCGGGCCGGCGGCCAGCAGGGCGCAGATCAACAGAAACCAGCCGCCGGACCGCAGCATTGACTTGAACATGGCGCTTCCTTGCTTGGTTGAGCAGCTGATTTTGCGGTGCCGCTCAAGACCTTGCGGCCGGCTGCGGCGCTGCGGCCGGGCCACCCAGCGCCGCCCGCAAGCCGGCACTGGCCTGCAGCCGGCCCACCAGCACACCATTCCAGTTGACCAGCGGCGCATCACTGAAACCCCGCATAAAGCCCCGTTCAGCGTCGTCCAGCCGCACCCGGGCCTCGATCACGGCGGCCATCACCACCTCGGCAGCGCGGGCGTTGTTGCCGTCGTCGATCTTGATCGCCACGCCCAGCCCCTGCTCGGGCAGCGCCGCGCAGTAAACGCCCTCGGCGCCCACTTTGCAGAACACGCGCTCACCCAGCCGATCCATCACCCGGGAATCAAACCGGCCGCTGCCGGCAACAAAAAACGGCGCCGCCGCCACCGCCTGGCGCAGCCGCCGCGCCGCGCGGGCATGGTCGTCGCGCAGGCCGATGCTGGTGGCCACGCGGGCAAAACCGTGCGCCAACTGGCGCAGCGGGAGGGCAAACGTGGGGATCGAGCAGCCGTCGGTGCCCACCGGCGCGTGGGCCAGGTCGGCGCCGGTGGCAGCGGCCAGCGCGGCGCTGATCTCGCGCATCACCGGGTGCCCGGGCTGGATGTAGCCGCGCACAAACTCGGCCGGGTCGCGCCCGGCGGCGCGCGCCATCAGGCAGCCCAGGCAGACAAAACCGGCGTGCTTGCCCGAGCAGTTGTTGTGCAGCGCGCCGGGGTGGGTGCCGCTGCGCGCCAGGGCTTTGAGCGCGCCGTCAAAGCTGGGCCAGTGCGTGCCGCATTCCAGCGCAGCGGCGTCCAGCCCGGCCTTGGCCAGCATGGCGGCGGCGGTGGCGGTGTGGCGCGGCTCGCCGCCGTGCGATGCGCAGGCCAGCGCCAGTTCTTCGTCTGTCAAACCCAGGGCATCGGCCGCGCCGCTGGCCACCAGCGGCAGCGCTTGCAGCACTTTGCAAGCCGAGCGCGGAAAGATCGGCCGCTGCACATCGCCCAGCGCCAGCAGCAGGCCGCCGTCGCCATCGACGATGGCCAGCGAACCGCTGTGGAACGACTCAACCGCACTGCCGCGCATGGCGTGCACAAGATCGGGGTGGGCGGTGGTCAAGGCGGGCCTTCAACGGGGGTGGCAGGGCGGCGCACTGTAGCGCCCGGGCGGGGTGTGGCTGCGGGGTGTGGCTGCGGGGTGCGGCGGCGGCGTCGGCGGCGGGCAGTCAGTCGGGCCCGGCAGTGGCCGCCGCGCGCCGCGCGCCGCGTGATTCACGCCCGGCCACCCAGATCGTCGAGGCGCAGATCAAGGTGCCGCCGATCAGCGTGCTCTGGCTCGGCACGTCGGCAAACAGCAACCAGCCCATGGCGGCAGACCACACCAGATCCAGAAACTTGGCCGATTGGGTGGCCGAGATGTCGGCCGCCATGAACGAGCGTGTCAGGCAGTAATGGCCGGCGCTGCCCAGCACGCCGCACAGCGCAAAAGCCGCCCACTGCCACGGCCCCAACCATTGCCAGTGCAGCAGTGCCAGCGGCAGGCTGAAGATCGACACCGAGATCGATTGCCAGACGACGATCACGCCCGGCGATTCATGCCGTGTCAGCGCCTTGGTCAGCAAAAACGACGCCGCAAACACCGGCGCCGACGCCAGCATCAGCAGGTGGAACAGCCCACCGCTGGCTGACAACCTGGGCCCGACGACGATCAGCACGCCGGCAAAGCCCAGGCCG
>JANMKO010000575.1:0-7415 GCA_031372085.1 Betaproteobacteria bacterium | reverse complement strand
ATCGATGGCGGCCTGCCCGCCGGCAAACACCGTGAAGGTGATGGCGTTGTCGCGCACAAAGCGCTCGATCCGGTCGGACTGGTCAACACCGAAGCCCACCACCACCAGGCCGCGCGCACGGTGCTGGTCTTGCATCGCTTGCAGCGCTTTGGCCTCGTCGATGCAAGCCGCGCAGCCACTGGCCCAGAAGTAGGCAATCACCGGCTGGCCGCGCAGCGGCTGCAACGGTTGCAACGGCGGCAATGGCTGCGCTCGGGACGCGACGCGCTTGAACGACGCTGCAAAAAAAGCATCGCCCTTGGCTTGCAGATAGGCCGTTGACGGCACGGCGGGTGGCCTGGCCGCACGCGGGGCGAAGACAATCGCCGTGGCCAGCAAGCTGGCCAGGGCCAGACCGGCCAGCAGCGCTTTCAGGTATCCGTGCTGCCGGCCCGTTCCAGTGGGCCCCGCTGGCGACGCGCTCATTGAGCGTCCACCGCAGCCGCAGCCGCCTGCCAGGCCTGGTAGTCAAACGACCAACTGCTTTTGATGAACGACAGCGTGGCCACGATCTCCCGGGGCGACAGCACCGCGCCAAACGCCGGCATATTGCCCTGGTAGTCAGGCGGCCGATCAACCCCGGCCACGATGCCTTGCTGCACCACGTGCATCAGGTAGCGGTCGTCGTGGTGCCAGGTGTGGCCCGATTCATCGTGCGGCGGTGCCGGCAGGCGGCCGTCAGCACCGGGCCGGCGCCAGTCGGGTTGGCCCTCCAGCCGGGCGCCGTGGCAAGCCGCGCAGTGGCTGGCGTACAGCGCACGGCCCCAGGCCACCAACGCGGGGTTGTCGGCATCGATGCGGTCGGCCGGCGGTGGCCGCAGGCCGCCATATGCCAGCAGCCCGACCAGGTAGGTGGCCAGGGCAACCGACCAATAGACGTAAGCGATGCGGCGCACGGCAACTCCAAACAAAGGGGCTGGCCCCAACCCGGTGCGCCAGGGCCCGCCCTCGGTTGCACAAAATACCGTGTGGCCAGCGGGCCACCGGCGCTCAACTGCCCACCAACCCTTGCCGAATGGCGTAAACCGTCAGTTCGGAGTTGTTTTGCAGGCCGAGTTTGTCCAGCACCCGGGCGCGGTAGACGCTCACCGTCTTGGGGCTGAGCGTCAACTGCTCGGCGATGTCGGACAAGCGCTTGCCCGAGGCGATCATCACAAGCGTCTGCAGCTCGCGGTCGCTCAGCTTGTCGTGGGCATGCTCAAGCACCGGGGCGGTGAGGCTTTCCACCAGCATCTGGGCGATCTCGGGCGTCACGTATTTGCGGCCCTGGGCCACCGTGCGCACCGCCTGCACGATCAATTGCGGGTCACCGCCCTTGTTGACATAACCGTAGGCCCCGGCGCGCAGTGCGCGGATGGCGTACTGGTCTTCGGGGTACATGCTGACCACCAGCACCTTGACGGGTGAGCCTTCGTCCTTGAGCACATGCAGCACGTCCAGCCCGCTGCGCCCGGGCAGGTTGATGTCAAGCACCAGCACGTCGCAGGTGATGCTGCGGTCGGGCGCGGCCAGCGCGCGCAGCAGGCCGCGCAGCTCACCGTAGTCACCGGCCTCACCCACCACCTCGATGTCGGCGGCGTCGGCCAGCGTGTCGCGGATGCCGCGCCGGATCAAGGCATGGTCGTCGCACAAAATAACTTTGATCATGCGCAGGATCATAGGGTGCCCCAGGCCGACGGATCGTGGTCTTCGTCCTGGTCGTAAGCGGCTGGGCCGGCATCGGGCGCAGCGCCGGTGCGGTGGATCGGCACCGACAACATCAGCACCGTGCCGGCCGCGCTGCTGGAGATGTCCACCCAGCCGCCCACCGTGCTGGCCCGCTCATGCAGACCACGCAGGCCAAAGCTGCGCGCCTTGTCCAGATCGGTCTGGTCCAGCCCACGGCCGTTGTCGCTGACCTCCAGCGACAGCACGCCCCGGCTCAGTGACAAATCAATGGTCACCCGGCTGGCCCCGGCATGCTTGCTGATGTTGGTCAGCGCCTCTTGGGCAAAGCGGTAGGCCACCAGCGGCACACCGGCCGGCAACTGCATCGCCTCGTGGCTGGTGCGGAAAGGGCAGGCCACACCCTCGCGCTTCTCGAACCGGCTGGCCATCCATTGCAGCGCCGCCACCAGGCCTTGCTCCAGGATGGCCGGGCGCAGGTTGTGCATGATGCGCTGGCTGGCCTCTACCGCATGGGCCACCGTCTCCAGCGCGGTGGCCACACGTTGCTGCACCTCGGGGGCGTGCACATGGCGGCCGATCCAGGCCAGGTCAAATTTGATGGCCGTCAGGCTGCCGCCCACGTCGTCATGGATCTCGCGGGCGATCGCCGCGCGCTCCATCTCGATGCTGGTTTGCAGGTGCTGCGCCAGCTCAGACAGGCGTTGCCGGCTGGCGGCCAGCGCCAGGTCGGCGCGCTGGCGGGCCAGCCGGTTGCGGTGCGCTTCGATGGCGTGCTCAACCGCCGGCGCCAGCCGGGCCAGGTTGTTTTTCAGCAGGTAGTCCGATGCGCCGTTGCGCATCGCGGCCACCGCCGTGTCCTCACCGATCTCACCCGAGACCAGGATGAAGGGCACCTCGCGCCCACTGTCCTTGAGGATTTGCTGGGCGCGCAGGCCGGTGAAGCCAGGCAGGTTGAAATCCGACAGCACCACGTCCCAGTCTTGCGCTGCCAAGGCCTGGCGGTAGTCGGCCTCGGTGTCCACGCGCAGCAGCTCGGGTTGCAGGCCGGCGCGTTGCAGGTGCACCGCCGCCAGCGCGTGGTCAAGCTCGTTGTCTTCCAGGTGCAGCACACGCAGCGGGCGGCTGGCGGGCGCCGGGTGGGCCGTGCCGGGCGCGGTGCAAGGCGGGGGGGCGGCGGCGGTCATGCCCGAGTATGGCAAAGCTCCGGTGCCGGGCGGCTGACGTCCGCCGCGCCGCATCTTCGGCTTCATTTCGCCGTCGCCCCGCCGAATAACCCCCATGCCTGCACCGCCGCCCTGCACGTGGCCGGCGCGGCAGGCAGCCCAGCGGAGTGACGATGCGCCATCAAGAACGGATCCCGGATCAATTGCACAGGCCACCGCCCCTGCTGGTGCAAGGCCGGCTGCAAGACACCCTGCGGGTGGCGGCGCAAGACCTGGATCGGCTGCAGCGCCTGCTCACCGACGCCACCGAGACGCTGCTGGGGCATTTTTATGGGGCGTCGTCGCAGATCAGCCAGTTGTCGCGGCTGGCGGCCACCCCACCCGCGCTGCCCGAGCACCACCTGCACCAGACGCTGGCCCACCTGGCCGGTGCCGTCACCGCGTTGCAGTTTCAAGACATGGCCTCGCAGCTGATCAGCCACACCCACCGGCGTTTGCAGCACTGCGCCGACCAGTTGGCCCAAGACGGGCTGGACGCTGCGGCCCCGGCGCACCGGCCGCACCGCACCCTGTCGCTGCCCGGCCCGGTGGCGCAGGACGAGATGCACGCCGGCTCGGTCGAGCTGTTTTAGTTTGCCGCTCGCGTACCGAAAACAACGCTGATTCCCGGAGAAATGCGATGCACTCGATCCTCGCTGTTGATGATTCCGCCTCGATGCGCCAGATGGTGTCGTTCACATTGAAGAACGCCGGCTTCCACGTGGTGGAGGCGGTGGACGGCCAGGATGCCTGGGAGAAAGCCGGCCAGCGTGACTTCAGCCTGGTGCTGACCGACCAGAACATGCCGCGCATGGACGGCCTCTCGCTGACGCGCAAGCTGCGCGAGAGCCCGAAGTTCAAGACCACGCCGATCCTGATCCTGACCACCGAGTCGAGCGACCAGATGAAGCTGGCCGGCCGCGCCGCCGGGGCCACCGGCTGGCTGGTCAAGCCGTTTGATCCGGCCAAGCTGATCGAGGTGATCGGCAAGGTGATCCGCTGACCGTGGCCGAGATGCGCAACGAAGGCGCGCCCCCGGCGGCCGGCATCGACCTGAGCCAGTTCTTCCAGGTCTTCTTCGAGGAGGCCGGTGAGAACCTTCAGGCGATGGAGCAGATGCTGCTGGCGCTGGATGTGGGCGCCGCCGACGATGGCGCGCTGAACGCGATCTTCCGCTGCGCGCACTCGGTCAAGGGCGGCGCGGCCACCTTCGGCTTCACCGACGTGGCCGAGCTGACGCACCAGATGGAAGCGCTGCTGGACAAACTGCGGCGCCACGAGCTGCCGCCCACGGCCCGGATGGTGGACCTGCTGCTGGCCGCCGGCGATGCGCTGTCGGCCCTGCTGGCCCGGCACCAGGGCGGCGGCGCCGGCCACGCGCCGCCGACGGACGAGCTCAAGCGCACCCTCCAGGCGCTGTGCACCGGCAGCCCGGCGCTGTTGCCGCACACGCCGCCGCCCACGCCGCCGCCCACGCCGCCACACACGCCGCCGCACACGCCACCGCACACGCCGCCGCACACGCCGCAGCACACGCCGCCGCCCATGCCGCCGCCCATGCCGCCGGCCGACACCCCGCGTGTGCTGGAGCTGACCTTGGGCGCGCTGGACGACCCGAGCGGGGCCGACAGCCTGGCCGAGCTGTTCAATGAGATCGCCGGGCTGGGCCGGATCGAGCCGCTTGACGGCGGCCGCGCCACCGACGGCGTGCGGCGCTTCTGCATCACCACCACCAGCAGCGACAGTGATCTGCTTGACCTGTTCACCTTCCACGTACCGCGTGACGCGGTGCGGCTGGCGCCCATCGGCCCGGGCCACGGCTTGCATGCCGACGCGCCCGCCCAGCCGGCCCAGCCGGCCCAGCCGGCCCAGCCCGCCCCGGCCGGCGCCGGCCCTGACGACCCGGCCCAGGGCTACGGCTTTTTCACCGACGCCCCCGGCGCGCCCCACCCACCGACGCCCGTGGCCGGGCCGGCCAGGCCCAACCTGCCCCGGGCCGATGCCCGGCCCGGCGCGGCACCGGACGCGGCCACGCTGCGTGTGGCGGTGGACAAGGTGGACCAGCTGATCAACCTGGTGGGTGAGCTGGTGATCACCCAGGCCATGCTGGCGCAGAACAGCAAACACGCGGCGGCCGGCCAGCACCCGCAGATGAGCGCCGGCCTGGCCGATCTGGAGCGCAACACCCGCGACTTGCAAGCCGCGGTGATGTCGATCCGCATGATCCCGATGGCCCTGGTCTTCAACCGCTTTCCGCGCATGCTGCGCGACCTGGCCGGCCGGCTGGGCAAACAGGTCGAGCTGGTGACGCTGGGTGAATCGACCGAGCTGGACAAAGGCATGGTCGAGAAAATCACCGACCCGCTCACCCACCTGGTGCGCAACAGCTGCGACCACGGCATCGAGCTGCCGGCCGAGCGCATCGCCAAAGGCAAACCCGGGCACGGCACGTTGACGCTGGTGGCCAGCCACCAGGGCAGCAGCATCGTGATCGAGGTGCGCGACGACGGCCGCGGCCTGAACCGCGCCAAGCTGATCCACAAAGCGCGCGAAAAAGGCATTGACGCGCCCGACTCGATGAGCGACAGCGAGGTCTGGGGCCTGATCTTCGCGCCCGGTTTCTCCACCGCCGACGAGGTGACCGATGTCTCGGGCCGGGGCGTGGGCATGGACGTGGTCAAGCAAAACATCACCGCGCTCGGCGGCAGTGTCGATATCGACTCGGCCGAGGGCTACGGCATGAGCGTGAAGGTGCGGCTGCCGCTGACGCTGGCCATCATGGACGGCATGAGCGTGGGCCTGGGCGACGAGGTCTACATCCTGCCGCTGGGCTCGGTGGTCGAATCGTTCCAGGTGCAGCCCGGCATGGCCAGGACGATTGGCGGCCAGTGCCCGGTGGTGGCGGTGCGCGGCGACTACCTGCCGGTGATCGTGCTGGACCACGTGCTGGCCGTGCCGCGCCGCCACAGCCCCGCCGCCGCCAGCATCATGGTGGTGGTTGAGTCAGACGGCAGCCGGGTGGCGCTGCAGGTCGATGCGCTGCTGGGCCAGCAGCAGGTGGTGGTGAAGAACCTGGAAGCCAACTACCGCAAGGTGCCCGATGTGTCGGGCGCCACCATCCTGGGCGACGGCCGGGTGGCGCTGATCCTTGACGTCAGCGCGCTGGTGCGGCGCAGCTGCCGCTGACCCCCCACCCCGCACCGGCGCCTGCCATGCCATCAGGCCGATGTGCCAGCCGCCGCGCCGGGCCTGCGCAGTGCGCCGCAGGGCCATTGCCAAACCCCGCTTGACCGGAGCCAGACCGCCATGCACATGACCCGCCAGACCCCGACTACCCCGATCACCCCGATCACCCCGATTTCCCCGATGACCCCCGACACCCCGAATTTGGCCCGCCACGCCGCCCCGCCGGTGGCCCAGGCCGGCTGGGCCGGCGCCCAAAGCACCGCCCCACCGGCCCGCCCGACGGCGCCCAACGGCGAGTACCTGACCTTCCGGCTGGGCGCCGAGGAGTACGGCATCGACATCCTGCGGGTGCAGGAGATCCGCTCGTACGAGCCGCCCACCCGCATCGCCAACGCGCCGCCGTTCATCAAAGGCGTGGTCAACCTGCGCGGCGTGATCGTGCCCATCGTCGATCTGCGGCTCAAGCTGGGCTGCGACAGCGCCGCCTACAACCACTTCACCGTGGTCATCGTGCTCAATGTGCGCGGCCGGGTGGTGGGCGCGGTGGTCGATGCGGTGTCGGACGTGCTGGCCCTGGCCGGTGAGGCCATCCGCCCGGCCCCGGCGCTGCATGCCAGCTTCGACACCGGCTTCATCACCGGCATCGGCAGCGTGGCCGACCGCATGCTGATCCTGATCGACATCGAGGCCCTGATGGGCAGCGCCGACATGGGGTTGATGGACAACCCACCGGCGTGACCGGGCCCGCCCCCGACCGCCCCAACAAAGCCCCGCCATGACCCTGAAAATTGCCCACCGCCTGTGGCTGCCCACCCTGGTCATGGCCAGCAGCATGCTGGCCATCGCCGTCGCCATCACCCTGGGCCTGCGCAGCGGCGGTGAGATTGCCAGTGCCGACGCGCGCCAGCGCGCGCAGGAGGCCCAGCTGCTGGACGCCGTCACCTGGCACGGTCTGGTGCAGGCGCAGGTGGTGGGCCAGGTGGCCAGCCTGCTGGGCCCGGGCACGGCGGTTGAGGCGGCACTGCGCCCCGGCATCGACGCCGCCACCGCCCCGATCACCGCGCTGCAAAGCCGCGCCCAGGCGGCGCCGGCCACCGCCGCCGGCAAGGCCGCGCTGGGCCGCATCACCGAGGCCCGGCAGGCTTATGCCGCGGCCAGCCAGGCCGTGCTCGCGGCCCGGGCCGCTGCGGCCGGCGACCGCGACGGCAGCCGCACCCGGGCGCTGTTCGACAGCCAGATGCAGCCTGCCATCACCGCCTACCTGGCCAGCCACCAAGACTATCTGGCCGTGCAACAACAACACCGGGACGCCGTGCGCGC
>JANMKO010000571.1:0-2264 GCA_031372085.1 Betaproteobacteria bacterium | reverse complement strand
GTACGTGGCCACGTTGCTGACCGGGTCGATGGCTACCACGCCCGGCATGTCGAAGGTGATCAGCGCCGCCTGGGCACCGCCGGCCAGGCCCAGTGTGGCGGCCAGCGCCACGGCAGAAAACAGTTTTTTCATGGTGTTTGGCTCCTGATGGGGGGTTTTGCTGATCACTGCGCACCCGGGTTCGGCGTGTTCAGGTACGGGAACCCGGGCAGCAAAGTGACCACCGCCTGGTCTACCGCGTCATGCAGCTTGAAAGCGGTGGCGCCCAGCGGCACCACCGACGGATTGCAGGCGGCACCGAAGCCGAGGGCATTGTTGGCATTGGCCTGGCACAGCCCACCCATCATCGCCACCAGCGAGATGTCAACAACATCGTCCTTCGGGCGGCGGCCGTTGGGGAAGCCGGCCAGGTCGGCACCGCCGTCGGCCAGCAAACTGCCCACCACCCCCAGGCGGTTTTGTTGAGCGAAAGGCACCGCCGCCACGGCCGTGTTCAGTCGCAACATCTCGGACGGCACGACGTTGGCCGGCTGGTTCAAGTTGAAGGGCGTGTTGTTCGGGCCGAGGTTGGTTTTGATACCGGTCAGGAAGGTGTTGACCAAGTCCATGCGCGGGAAGTTGCTGGGCGCGATGTTGACGCCGGGGTAATTCGGGTCGCCCTGCAGCACCAGGTCGATCAGCAGCGGCAGGGTGGGGTTTGTCACGTAGGTCGCAAACTGGCCGTCGTTGCGCGGCTGCGAGGCGTTGAATTTGTCTTTGTCGCCCAGGCCGATCACCACCTCGTTGACCAGCGGCATGCCCAGCCGCGAGACCTGCACCCAGGCGCCGCCCACGCTCACGGCGGTGCCATGGCCGGTGGGCGGGTTGGGGTTGGCCAACTGGCTCTGGCGCACGCTGGCGCTGGTCCAGCCGCCGATCACGGTCTCGTTGCCCTGGGTCAGGCAACTCTTGTGCACCTCCAACGCCAGCGAGGTGATGTTTTTGTCCTGGATCGAGTTGGCCGCTGCCGCATTGATCAGCGACGGGTCGGTGATGACGGCAATCGGTGCGTTGACCAGGTCGAAGATCGGGCCCAGGTTGACCGCAAACGCCTCCTGGCGCTGGCCGACAAAGACGCGGCCTGGCATGGCGCAGCCGGGGATGTTGACGCTGTAGAGGTGTTTGCCGGCATAGGTGTCGTAGGCCGCCTTGTTGCCCAGGGTCTTGGTGCCGATGTAGTCGCTGGGTTTGTCAAACACCGTGCCGCCGGCCGTCTTGCTCAACGCGGCCACGCTGCCGGTGCGGCGGTCGCCGCGCACGATGTTGACGGTGAACTGCTCATTGACGTTGAGCGCCGCATCGTTGGGCTGGCTCACCATGCCGGCCTGCGTCAGCGGGATGCCCACCATCTGGTTGCCGACCGGCACCTTGATGTTCTTGAAGTTGTTCTTGAACTGGAACTGGAAGGTGATGTCCTCACGCGCGTCGCCGTTGTTGTCGACGTGGATCTCGTACAGCGCATTCGGGTCCATCTTGAAGTAGTTGGGGCCGCCGTACGGGTCTTGCAGCGGCTGGTAGTTGGCGATCAGCGTGACGAAGCCGGCGCGGCCAGGCTCGTAGCTGCTGAACATGTAGAAGTCGGTGCCGTCGACTTTGGGGCTGTGGGTGATGCTGGGCGCCTCGCGGTGGCTGGACGCCAGGGCGGGTGCTGCGGCCAGCAGCGACAAGACAGCGGCTGACACGGCGGTCAGGGTGGCGCGTGCGGCAAGGTGCCGGGCGGTGGTGATGGGCATGTTGAGATCCTCGGGGGGGGTTGGCTTCAATCCGGCCCACCCCGCTTGGGCGTGCCGCACCGCGCCTGTGCAAGGCGCCGGTGGGCATTACTACGCAGCCGCAGCCGATTGGATGTACGCCACCGCACGGTATTGACCCCTTGAACCGGGGGGTCGGCACCGACGCGGCTAACCGCGCAGCAGCTTGGCCTCGGCCAGCGCCAGCGGCTCGGGCAGGCCCGACAGCACCAGCGTGTCGCCGCCGGCCAGCACCAGCGCATCGTCGGCGGCCACCACCCGGCCGCTGGCTTGGCGCACCGACACCACCTGCACGCCGATCATCGCCAGCGCCTGGTCGGCCAGCGGCCGGCCCGCGCAGGCCGCTGCGGCCGGCAGCGTGACGCTGGCCAGCCGGGCCTGTGACCGCTCTTCGGCCGTGTCGTCGTCACTGCCATGAAAGTAGCCGCGCAGCAGGCCGTAACGGGCGTCGCGCGCGTCGCGGGTCAGCCGGAT